>DBRE01000063.1:1586-3138 GCA_002305535.1 Syntrophomonas sp. UBA1376 | reverse complement strand
GTGCTTCGGGCCGTTAACTCAGTGGGAGAGTGCTTCCTTGACGCGGAAGAAGTCATAAGTTCGAATCTTATACGGCCCACCATAAAAGCGAATTACTGCGGGGTTTTCGAACCCCGCTTTTTGTGTACATAGGGTAAATTCTCTGGCAGTCAGGATGGTGTAGGCACCAATGTATCTTGTATACAACGGAAAATGTGGAGGGTTTTTTGTTGTGATGTGGAATTTTACAACTTTAGTGCTTTTCTAACCAATCCATAGGGCTGGGGCGTCATTGAATTTGTCTTTTATATTCTTCATAATATATTTAAAAACCACCCTGAGCAGTAGCGAAGATCTGCGGTATTTACAAGAATCTTCGCTGTCGCCCAGAGTGACATATCAAAGGGGTTATTGAAATCCTCAAATATTAGCAATGCAGAATGGAGTGAACTTAATTGAAGATAAGTATTACGGAAACCGTTTTAAGAGATGCCAACCAATCGCTTATCGCTACTAGGATGCCTTTTAGCGATTTTGAAGTGATTCTGGAAAAGATCGATAGTGCTGGGTATCATTCTGTGGAATGCTGGGGTGGAGCGACTTTTGACTCCTGCCTTAGATACTTGAATGAAGATCCCTGGGATAGGCTGCGCAAGATCAAAGCCAAAATGAAGAACACTAAGCTACAGATGCTGTTGAGAGGTCAAAATCTACTGGGTTATAGGCATTATCCCGATGATGTGGTGCGCAAATTTGTGGAACATTCTATTATCAATGGGATTGATATCATTAGAATATTTGATGCTCTCAATGATTTTCGCAACATTGAAGTGGCTGTTGATCAGACTTTGAAAAGCGGTGGCCATGCTCAGGGAGCAATTTGCTATACCATCAGCCCCATCCATAATATAGAAAACTATGTTCAGTTAGGCAAAGAGCTGGAGGGGATGGGGGTAAACTCCATTTGTATAAAAGATATGTCTGGTATAATGGGTCCCCAGGAAGCCTTTGACCTGATCACCGCATTAAAGAAGAATGTGAAGGTACCTATTTTCCTTCACACTCACTCTACTACTGGTCTGGGTCCAATAACCTATTATAAAGCCATTGAAGCTGGCTGTGATGGGATCGACTGTGCTATTTCCGCGTTCTCGGGAGGGACCTCCCAGCCGGCTACTGAATCCTTGAATTTTGCCTTTGAACAGGCGGGCTATGAGACTGGACTTGATCGGGAAATTCTTAAAGAAATCAATGATTTTTTCATGCCTGTTAAAGATAAGTTTATTCGATCGGGTGAATTGGAGCATTTTGTACTTGGATCCGATACCAATGCTCTCACTTATCAGGTGCCTGGAGGTATGCTTTCCAATCTTATCGCCCAATTGAAGCAGCATAACGAACTGGATAGGTTGCCGGAAGTACTGCAGGAGATCCCTGAGGTCAGAAAAGAACTGGGCTATCCTCCGTTGGTGACACCGATGAGCCAGATAGTTGGTGTTCAGGCTACTACTAATGTATTGCTGGGTGAACGCTATAAGCAGATATCCAAAGAAGTAAAGGCCTACTTGAAAGG
>DBRE01000063.1:0-1516 GCA_002305535.1 Syntrophomonas sp. UBA1376 | reverse complement strand
AAAAGCGATGAAGATGTATTGTCCTATATTGCTTTTCCGCAGATCGCGGAAGAGTTCTTAAAGCATAGAGAAGAGAGTTCTGCCTTAAAGGTAAGTTATACCATAAGGAAACTCTAAAGGGAGGACAGTTATGAGTTTTGCGGATAGCTTATGGATATCACTGCTAGGTTTGGCAGTGGTATTTGCGGTATTAATTTTCTTGAGCTTTTTCCTAACGATCTTGTCATCGGTACTGGGATTCGTTGTTAAGAATAATAATGAGAAGAATGTTGCTGGAGCAGGAGATTCTGACGTTCCGTACATTGTGGAAGAACTTGATGGGGAATGTTCAGGAGGGGAATTAAAGCTGATTGGTGTTGACGAACCAACAGCTGCCATGATCATGGCCATCATTAGCGATGAAAGTCAAATTCCTTTGTCCCAGCTTCGATTTAAAACCATAAAGGCAATTGATTAGAGTCTACAATAGGGGGAGTGAAGATGAAGTACGTTGTTACCATTAACGATAAAACCTATGAAGTAGAGGTGGAACAGGGGCAAGCAACCATCGTGAAGACCACCCAAGCTGCCGTTGTTCCTGCGCCAACAGTTGATCCAGTCCCTGCTGCTAGTGCAGAACCTGTTAAACCAACAGTTCAACTTAATAACATTTCAGATGAAGAATCGATCAAAGCACCCATGCCCGGTACTGTTGTTTCTGTGCTGGTCAAACCAGGTGATGCTGTGCAAAAGGGCCAGGTCATGTTCATTGTGGAAGCCATGAAAATGGAAAGCGAGATCTTTGCTGCGCGGGATGGAGTAGTATCCCAGGTTTTGGTTGCTAAAGGAGCGTCTGTATCAACAGGTGACATCCTTCTTACGCTGCAGTAGGGGGGAGAAAAATGTCAATATCTTTAGTTGATACACTTTTAAGCATATGGAACACTTCGGGCTTTCCGGTTATGACCTGGCAACAAGTGGTCATGATCGTGCTGGCCTGTGTACTTGTTTATCTGGCTATTGTGAAGAAATATGAGCCATTATTGCTGCTACCTATCGCCTTTGGTATGCTTTTGGCCAACCTACCTATGGCTAATCTCATGATGCCGCCCGCTGCTGATAATTCGGAGGCAGGAGGGCTGCTCTATTATCTTTATCAAGGGGTAAAACTAGGTATTTATCCTTCCTTGATATTCCTGGGTATTGGAGCCATGACTGATTTCGGCCCCTTGATTGCCAGACCTTCCAGCCTGTTTTTGGGAGCGGCAGCTCAGCTAGGTATTTATGTGGCCTTTATCCTCGCACTGCTGCTGGGATTCAGTCCTGCGGAAGCTGCTTCTATTGGTATCATTGGGGGAGCTGACGGACCCACCGCCATATTCCTAACCAGCAAGTTGGCACCTGAATTGCTTCCGGCTATAGCGATTGCGGCCTATTCGTATATGGCACTTATCCCTTTGATCCAGCCGCCCATTATGAAGTTTCTCACCACAGAAAAAGAAAGAAAAGTTGAGATGACTCAGCTGCGGGAAGTGTC
>DBRE01000042.1 GCA_002305535.1 Syntrophomonas sp. UBA1376 | reverse complement strand
ACCAGCAAACTGCTGCGGACTCTTTTGGGATGATATCAGCGTTCAGTGCTGTTTGGTTAATAGGTTGCGGGATAGCGGCTGCCTTCTATGTTTTGGTTATTGTTAGATTGAAGCGCCAAAGTAAACAATTTAGCAGAATTCAAGATCCCACTATCAACGCTATGGTTGAACAGAATTGTACCAGGCTGGGTATCAAGAAAACAATTCCTGTTTATATTAATACATACTATCCAAGTCCCTGTATAACTGGTATCTTCAGGCCAAGGATTTATCTCCCCCAGAATATTATAGGACAAATCTACTCCCATCAATTGGAACATGTATTGCTTCATGAACTAGCCCATTACAAAAGAAAAGACCTTATTTACAGTATGTGGGCAGCTATAGCTTTTATCATGCATTGGTTTAATCCCCTGGTTTGGTTGGCCATTAGAGAAATGCGCTATGACCGAGAGGTAGCTGCTGATCTTTATGTGATGGAGTTACTAGGAAAATCAGCCATGATTCCCTATGGTACAACACTTATCAAGCTAGCCAGCTTGTTTCCTAAACGTTCGATCCCATTGAATTTAGTAGGTTTTAATGGGACTAAGACAGCTTTGGAAAGGAGAATTCACATGATAAAATCCTTTAAAGAAGGTTCCTACCGCATACCGATCCTTACCGTTATTCTTGTCCTTCTCTTGGGCACTCTGACTGTTTCGTTGACCAGTTGTGCCCAACAGTCTGCCGCGCCTCTTTTGGATGCAAAGGCTACTACGGTTAACCCCAGCCTAAAAGGCCAAGTGGTATTTCTCGATCCTGGTCATGGCGGAACAGACGATGGTGCTGTATACCCCTATTCAGAATCATCGGAAGTGAAAGAAAAGGATCTAAACCTAGCTATAGCTATACGCTTGGCTGAATTGCTACAGCAGTCCGGGATGCAGGTGGTAATGACTCGACAGGATGATAGTACGGTTCAACTGGATGAGCGGGTAGAAATGGTAAACGGTTCCCAGGCAGCTTTATTGGTATCCATTCACCAAGACTCACATCCAGATGCATCTAATAACGGTACCAATACCATATATTATTCCAGCGATAAGATGTCGGAAAACGAAGTTGCCAGTGAAAAAGCTGCACAAGTTATTCAGGCTAATCTAATGAAGCACTTGGATACCCAAGACCGTGGAACCAGCCAAGCCAAATTTAGGATGCTTAGTGATACGCAAGTGCCTTCTATTATTACTAATATCGGGTACCTCAGTAATGAATCGGATCGGGAATTGCTCTTGAATCCTGACTTTCAGCAGAAGGCAGCTCTGGCTCTGCACGACGGTATCACAGAAGTATTAGCGGAAATGTCCAAATGATTTTGCATAATTAACCTTGCCTGCATTATCATTGTAATTTATAGAATGTCATCCTCAGCGGTAGCGATGGATCTACGGCATTTATAAGACTCTTCGCTATCGCTCAGAGTGACAACAATATTAAAGGATTTATTGAATCATGCAAAATCCTCAAATAGAAAGCGAAGGTAAAATAGGGACAAAAAAATGAAATGCACCCCCAATGTTGACTAATAATTTTATGTTTGGAGGTGCTTTTTTTATGAAGTATAGCCACCACTAAGTTCGTTCCAATTTGGCATGGCACATTTCGATAAGAATGAAGGCCTATCAATGAGCGGTGATCAATACAGGCTTGATTCCGGGATGTATGGCTTGGGCGGCGAGACTGGCAGCGCCGTAGAGGGCAGTATGGGGATTGAGTACAACGAACACGGGTATTTTGCTCATTAGTTGCGAATAGCGACCTTTAGCGCAGAAAGAGCGCAGGAAAGACGCATCTTGGAGCTTGGGTAATATTTTGGGTGGGATACCGCCAGCTAGGTATACACCGTCCATTGCCAAGAACTTCAAGGCAAGATTTCCCGCCTCAGCACCCAGGATACCCACAAAGTGATCCAGAGCTTGTTGGCAAATGGCGCATTCTCCAGAAAGCGCTAGACGGGTGATATCTTCGGGCTGCAGCTGGGAATCGCTAGTCTCCTCTTGGTGTTGTTGGCGGACAAAACGCTCCAGTTGAAAAAGACCTGGGCCAGACAAAATGCGTTCATAGCTGACATGGTCGTATATTTCATGAAAAAAGCGCCATAGTTTTACTTCGATCTCGGAGCGAGGGCCGAACTCACAGTGCGATCCCTCTGAGGAAATGACTTTATTACCCAGCAAAAAGGCTTCTCCTAGCCCGGTGCCCGGAGCAATAATGGCACGGCGCGATTCTCTTTGGGTCGGTGGAACGGTTGCAATGCTCTGTCTGGCGGGAGTAAGCATGTGCAAGTCCCTTGAGGGCAAAAGTTCCAATCCATAACCGGTAGCTTCCAAATCATTGCAGACCAGTATTTTCCGGATTTTGGGGAACCTCTCCTTTAGGCTCTGGATCTCCACTGTCCATCCTAAATTGACCAAAAAGCAACTTTCGTTGGTGATGGTAGCTGCCATACCGAAGCTGGCCACTTCTATGTCGGGTGCACAACCATGTGTAGAGGCATAATCGGCTAGGAAATTCTCTATAACATCCTTCAGTGAGGTAAAGCTCCTACTGGGATATTGCCGGAGATAAATAATTCGCAAAGAACTGCCCGTGGTTTCCCATAAAGCGAAAAGCGATTTTGTTCCTCCTATATCTGCTGCCAATATCATTAGGCTTTCCTCTTCTCATCTTGTCCCAATACGATATGCAACAGGTCTGGGAAATGATTGAGTCGATACGTGGCCTGGGGATGTCCCAGAGCATCTCCCATAACTGCACAGTCCATATTAGCTGCTAGGGCAGCTTCGACTCCGGCCATGGCATCTTCGATGACCAGGCACTGCTGTGGGAGGATCCCCAGATAATCACTGGCCTTGAGAAAAACTTCCGGATGAGGTTTGGAATGGACAATGTTGGTACCATCTGATACGGCGTCAAAAAAATCATCCAAGCCAATCCTCTGTAAAATCAGTTTAGCATTCTTACTTGAAGAACCTATGGCCAGCTTTACTCCGTGCTCCCTGAGAGAAACCATGGTATGGCGTATCTCATCGCTGAGGTCTTGAGTCGATAGCTCTTCCAGCAGTTGTTTGTAGCGTTGGTTTTTTCGCTCTGCATAATATGCTTTTTGCTCATCGGTGAGAGGTTCGTCATATGTTTCTAGCACTATCTCCAGGCAAGCCATGCGGCTCACACCCCTTAACCGATTGTTGATCTTCTCGTCAAAAGTCACACCCAACTCGTCGGCAATGGTTTTCCAGGCCAAGTAATGATATCGGTCGGTATGAACCAGAACTCCATCCAGATCAAAAATAACGGCTTGATACTTCATAGGTCACCTCCCGAGCGGTCTGCCGGGTCACTTCGATAATCAGCCGCATTATTGCGGGGAATGACCAGTCTGTCTTCCAGCAGATATTCCTTGCCGTACACCAATATTCTCTGGGCCGAACCGCTTTCTAAGGTAAAAATGCACTGCTGTGGATGAACTTCGACTCTAAGATGACTGTCCTCATAGCATATCTTGAAAAGATAACTGTTCCAGTTCACCGGGAGAATGGGGGCAAATGAAATGCCCTGCTCCTTAAGGCGGAAACCGCCGAACCCATAAACGACGGCCAAGTAGCTACCGGCCATATTTGCGGTGTGGATGCCGTCATCAGTGTTTCCATGCAGATCCATCAGATCAAGTTTGATCGAGTCGCCGAAATACTGAAAGGATTTTTCTATCATGCCCAAACGAGCTGCCATGATACTAAAGATACATAGAGAGAGCGAGGAATCATGCGTAGTTATCTTTTCGTAATAAAGGAAGGAGTTGCGCATCACCTCTTCTGGTTGGGCATCCTCTAATAAGAAATAGGCTAACACTGTATCTGCTTGTTTACATATCTGGTAACGATACAAATACAGCGGATGGTAATTAGATAATAGGGGGAATTTGTTTTTAGGAATAAGCGAGATATCCCATTTGCTTTTCTGGAGGAAAGAGTCATCCTGTGGGTTGATATTTAGTTCCTCGTCATAAGTCAAATACATCTGATCTGCCGCTAGGGCAAAGGATCTTATCTCATCCTCTGTTAACGCTATTTTTTCGGTTAGCTTCGTAAATTGGGGAACACCTTGGAGAATATAATAGAACTTTTCCGCCCAGCGCAGATGATACTGGGCCATTACATTGGTGTAGTAGTTGTTGTTGACTACACAGGTGTACTCATCCGGTCCGGTTACACTGTTGATATGAAACTTTCCCTGGTAAAAATTGCCTGTGTCCAGCCAGATACGGGCTGTTTCAAAAATGATCTCGGCACCCTGGTGCAATATGAAATCAAGATCTTTGGTGGCTAGGTAATAGGCAATGATGGAATAGGCAATATCTCCATTGATGTGGTACTGCGCAGATCCTGCCGGGAAGAAACCAGAACATTCTCGACCCATGATAGTTCGCCAGGGGTATAGTGCTCCCCTTTCGTGCCCCATTCTCCTGGCATTTTCTCTGGCTAGATCGAGGGTCACATAACGAAATTCGATAAGGTTTTTGGAAATAGACGGGTTAGTAATGGTAAAATAGGGTTGGATATAGATTTCTGTATCCCAGAAGAAATGGCCCTCATATCCTTCACCGCTTAGTCCTTTCGGCGCAATATTGCTGTGTATATCCTTACCGACTGACTGTATAAGCTGATATAAATTGTACCGCATAGCCAGATGGGATTCATCATCGCCATCGATTTCCACCAAGCAATTCCGCCAGTATTCACTCAGATACTCCTCTTGTTTACGGTAAAGCTGTTGGAGAGGGATCGTCATGGCTTTATCCATTTCTATGATGGCTTGTTTCCTGCAATTAGCAAAGCGTACGGAATCACAGAAAACAGCATACTTGATCATCTTTATGGGCTGTTCACGCACTGCTTGCAAACCAAATCGGCACAGAGCCGAATCGTTGTTCACCCAAAACTCGAATTCAGTATCCTGTGAAATCAGGTGTTTGACGCCACTGCATATTCGCAAGTTTGATTTGATGGTAGAAGTGCTGATATAAGAAGCATCGTCTTTGATCTCAACGCTAATTGGTTGTAGACATTCCACAGGCTCACCGAGATTGCGCGGGTCAGACGGGTCATAGAAGTTAGCAACGTCCACATCATGGCCAGACTCGATAAAAATACTGCCCGAAAAATTCAAGGGTTTTATCTCGTATTCGATGGTAAATAGAGTTAATTGATGAAATGAAGTCATGCGGGTGATGGTAAGCTCAAGTTCTTTTCCTGTAGGAGAGCGCCAAATTACCCGGCGCACTGTAACACCCTTTTCCATATGCAAGGAAAGGCTGCTTTCCAGTATTGTCCCGGTAAACATACTGAATTCTTCGCCATCGATGAACAACCGGATCGACTGGGTATCTGCTATGTTAAGCATGATTTGCTTTTCTCGGACTAGACCATGGAGGGCTTCCGGTTGGTTGACCGGAGCGAAATCATAGACACCATTGATATACTGGCTTCGGAAATATTCAAAGCCATCATAATATCCTTCTTCAAAATCATAACGCACCCCAATATAGCCATTGGAATTATGAAAGAGAACCTCATTTAGTTTCAAGTTATAAGGATCCAAGGCGAAGTTTTTTAATTCGTAAACAGCTGCTGGTCTTTGCATGGACAACTCCTTTGGGCCTGTTACCCAATTTCATCGATCGGTCTCCCGGCTAATCTCTATAAATCTTTTAAGCAACTTACGCATGGACTTCCACGATTTTAATGAATAGGCAGCATTAGTATTACCCAAGCCTATCTTGATGGAAAATCCATCCTCTGGAATGGCGGCAAATAGATCCTCATCTGTTGTATCATCTCCTACACCTAGACAAAAATCGTATTTATCGCGGCCGATAAAAAATGTGGCAGCCATTCCCTTATTAACACGGCTGTCCTTGAGTTCCAGCACTTTATTACCTTCCTGGATGGAGATGACGCTGGAATTAGTCATGTCCATGAGTGTTTCCTTTATCTCTCTTATCTTTATGGTAGCCATATTTGACTCACATTGCCTGTAATGCAGAGCAATGGAGAAATCCTTCTCTTCCATCAGCGCACCTGGCATGCGGTTTATATACATTCCAATGATAGGACGAACTATATCCTTCCAGGAACTGTCCGGTACCACCGTCATATTCCATTTTCGTTCTTCTGGAAGATAGACCCAGAGTCCATGACCGGCTACCAAATAGAGTCCGTCTATGTCTCCCAGCCATTTTTCCAAGGTGGATCTGTCTCGACCTGATATGATTATCACGGTGTTTTTCGAGTCCTGAGTCAGCTCAGTCAAAAGTCCTCTGATCTCTTCATCAGGTATGGCCGCGTCTGGTACTCCATGAAAACCCACCAAAGTACCATCATAATCCAGTAAAAGTATACGCCGGTCAGCATTTCTGTATGCAGACTCCAGCGTATGGCTATCTTTTTCAATACTGATCTGACGGTTAGTGCCGGTAGTTTCCAAAACAGATTTATGAAGCTCTTTTATGAAATCAGTTGCCCAAAACTCGACATTATACCGTTTCAAGCGTTGATGCAGGATGGTATTTCGATAGCGCTGCTCCTCCTGTGGCATTTCCAGGGCTTTCTTAAGGCCAGCACCAATAGCGTCATAATCATAGGGATTGACGATCACCGCCTCGGACAGTTCACTGGCTGCACCAGCCGTTTCGCTAAGCACGAGCATCCCTTTTAGATCGATATGGGAAGCGATAAACTCTTTGGCTACCAGATTCATCCCATCTCTTAATGGGGTTACTAGCATCACATCTGCATTTCTATAAAAATGGATCAACTGATCCTGGGTAAAAGATCGGAAAAAATACCATATGGGCATCCAGTCCAAAGTGCCATATTGTCCGTTGACTTCACTGATAGCCTCTGTAACCGCCTTGCGCAGTTCATCATAGGTGCCTATTTCCACTCGCGAGGGTGCGATGATAATATTCCATCTCACCTTACCTCGATACTCAGGGTACTGTGCTAAAAATTGTTGGAATGCTTCGATTCGCTGTGGTATACCTTTGGTATAGTCAAGTCGATCTACGGACAGGATAGTTTGCACACCGCTTCTTTGCTCCAGATTGGTTGGTTGTAAATCAAGAGAAGAATCCAAATCGATCCTGGCAAAACGATCATAATCAATGCCCATGGGAAATGCATCAACGCGTACATAGCGGTCTTCATAGACTAATCGATTGAAATGGTCTTCTATTCCCAACAATCGGCGTACACTACTTAGAAAGTGGCGCACATAATCATAGGTATGAAATCCAATTAGATCTGCACCCAAAATACCGTATAAAAGTTCTTCCCGCCACGTGAGCAACCTGAAAACTTCATAGGAAGGAAACGGGATATGTAGGAAAAATCCCACCTCATTATCAGGGTGGCTTTCCTTGATCATTTGAGGAAGCAGCATTAGTTGATAATCATGCACCCATATGATATCTCCACTTTTCAATACCAACTCCGTACTGTCAGAGAATTTCTCATTTACAGCTTTATATATACCCCAATTATGACTTTTGAAATCGACCTTATCAATAAAGTAATGAAAAAGTGGCCAGATAGTGCTGTTACAAAAGCCATGGTAATACTGTTCAACTTCGTTGTAGGACAAAAACACGGGAAAACATTGGTGTCTTTCCAAAAGAACCCTCTGAATTTCAGCCTTTTCCAAAGGGGTGAGTTCTTCGGCAGCAATCCCTGGCCAACCTATCCACAGACCTTCTGACTGCTTGTAAAGGCTGCTTAATCCGGTTGCAAGGCCACCAACACTTTCTGTATAGGTGATAGCCCCGTCCTTTTTTTGAACGGTAACTGGTAAGCGATTGGAGATGATTATGAGTCTTGGCATTTTTGTACCTCCCCCATTGTTGCTCCTATAGTCTCTAGTGAAAGAGGTGTGAGATCCAAAAACTTCGAACTAGAATCACCGAGAATATAAGCCTCTTAGGGTAGCGTGAACCAATTCTTTCTCTTTTGAATCACAATTCGACCTGGTGGTTATCATCTAAATTGCCTTTACCCCAAATATATTATAGTACAAATTGGCTTTTTGGGGGCGTTTTCCTAAATGGACACCCCTGATCCTTCTTACTTTGGGCCTCCAAGATCTGATAGGCGGCTCTTCTCAAAGTAGTATCGCCCGGTAGTGGTCAATTGGGGTAGAATATTCCTATAGCTAATAATGAAAAGGAGAAGCATGTCTATGACCATTGCACGTGGCATACAAGAACAAATGGGAGGTTCTTCCTTGATTCGGAAAATGTTCGAGGAAGGCACACGACTTAAGAAAATTTACGGAGAAGACAATGTCTATGACTTTTCAATAGGCAACCCCGATCTGGAGCCTCCTCAAGCCTTTTTGGAGGGTTTGCGGGATTTGGCTATGCAGCCGATACCTGGAATGCACCGTTATATGAGTAACGCTGGTTATATGGAAACCCGCTCGGCTATTGCTGAAGTGCTGGCGGAGAAAAGCGGTCAGCCCGTAACCGGTGAACACGTTATTATGACGGTAGGGGCTAGCGGGGCGCTCAATTGCTCCTTGAAAGCCATATTGGATCCCGGGGATGAAGTGATCATTCTGGCTCCCTTCTTTGTGGAGTACAAGTTCTACATTGCCAATCACGGCGGCGTACATCGCGTCGTGGACACTCAGGAAGATTTTCAGATTGATATTGCTGCCATTGAGCAAGCCCTTACTTCCAAAACCCGGGCGATAATAATCAACACCCCCAACAACCCGACGGGAGTGATATACCCATCCTCCTCACTGGAAGCTCTTAACTCGCTGCTGGAAGCAGCTAGCCAAAAATATGGACGTCCTATTTATGTAATCTCTGATGAACCTTATGCAAAGATTGCCTACGATGGTATGGAGGTTCCCTCGGTATTCAAGTATATCCGCTACAGTATTTTGGTCACATCCCACAGCAAAGACCTAGCCTTACCTGGGGAGCGAATTGGTTACCTGGCAGCCAATCCAGATATCCCGCAGGTAGATCTGCTTATGGGGGCTATGACTTTGGCTAATCGGGTGTTGGGTTATGTAAATGCTCCTGCTTTAATGCAGCGTTTAGTCGCCAAGCTACAGCGAGAATCTATAGATATTGCCGAATACCAGGATAAGCGAGATCTATTCTACAACTCACTTACTCAGATGGGTTACAAGATGGTCAAACCCCAGGGAGCTTTTTACCTGTTTCCTCAAAGCCCTACGGCTGATGAAATGGAATTCATTGAAATGGCCCAGCAAAAAAATCTGCTGGTAGTTCCGGGAGTCTCCTTTGGTAAACCAGGATATTTTCGAGTCTCCTATTGTGTGAGTCGAAAAATCATTGAAAATTCTCTCCCCGTTTTCCAGCAGTTAGCTGAGGAACTGAATTTGAAATAATAACTTTTGTTAAGATAGTGGTCTGACTTTGAAAGGAGCAGTTTTTATGCCGTTTTATGAGTTTGAAGGTAAGATGCCCCAGCTGGATGAATCGTGTTTTGTTCATCCTGACGCCATTCTGATTGGGGATGTCACTGTAGGAAAAAAGTGTTTCATTGGTGCAGGTGCCGTTTTGCGGGGCGATTATGGCCGCATTGTAATTAGCGACGGATCAAATGTTCAGGAAAACTGTGTTATCCATGCGCGGCCTGATACTACTGCTCTGATTGAAGAGAACGTAGATATAGGGCATGGGGCCATAATTCATGGTCCCTGTATTATAAAAAGCAATGTTACTATCGGAATGGGTTCAGTAATATGTGATGGCTGTCAGGTGGGTACCGGTTGTTTCATAGGTGCAGGCAGTTTGCTGCCTGCAAATTCCGTCATTCCTGATAACAAATTGGCTTTTGGTAGTCCCGCAAAAGTAATCAAAGATACTAACGAAAACCAGCGTATTTTTACTAAAGCCGCAGTAGAAATATACCAGGATCTCTGTGATCGCTACAATACAACTTTTCAGCTAATTGACAATATCGACAAGCTTTATAAGAAGTAACACCATTTTGGATGTTATGTCAGACAGGCATGTCTAAAAGGCAGGGGGAAGTCATATGTCTCCCCGGCCTTACTGTTTTTGCTGAATTTGGGCTCCGAAGGGGATGAGGCCAAGCTGGGACAATTTGAAATGTTGCAGTCCAAAAGGAATGCCGATGATGGTAATGCAGAAGAGTAAACCAATAATCAAATGGGCAATTGCAAACTCCCAGCCAAAAACGACCAGCCAGACAATGTTGAAAATAAGCCCGCCTGCTCCAAAGTGACCCAGCTCGATTTCCCGGCCGAAAGGCCACAGCACAAAACCGGCGATCTTAAAACACTGCAGACCAAAGGGTATGCCAATAATAGTAATGCACAAAATCAGACCTGCCAAAAACCAAGCTATTGATGCAATGATACCGCCAATCAAAAGCCAGATGATGTTACCAATAAACTTCATGACAACTCCTCCCACCAATGTTTTTTTGGAAGTGATTCCCAAAGCATCCTTCTGTGGACCCAGCAATTCTGGTTTAGCCTACCGCTTGCATACAGGTTCTTTGCTATTATCATATGCACCTATTTTGTAATTTCGGCACCGCCATGCTATTACCCTTCGGAGTGAGAAATCAATATTAATCAGATTCTTATGACCTTATGGTGGTAAGGCGGCGGGTTTTTCATTAAAATAGTAGTAATATGGAAGTTTTGCATAATTAACTTTATTAACTTTTCTACTAATTACCAGGTAACTGTTAGAAATATCATCCTGAGCGGTAGCGAAGGATCTACCGCATTTACAAGACTCTTCGCTATCGCTCAGAGTGACAGTATTGAAAGATTTATCGAATTATGCAGAATTTACATATAGAACAGTACCAGGAAAAGAGAGGTTTAGATGTGAAGACAACCAACCCCATAAACAGAAAACCCGAAATAGATCCAGACAGTATCGACCTGGGTCCGATTCCACACTGTTTCAGTTCCATGCAGGCTAGAGTGCTGGATCATGTGGAAGGTGAACAATTGACTATTGGTTTTCCCGTGTTAAGAAATTATTTAAATCCGGCAGGATCAATGCAGGGGGGATTTATTACCGCTGCTTTCGACAATGTATTTGGGCCTCTATGCTATTCAGCTACGAAAAGTACTGCCACCACTATGATCGATATTATTACCAGCTACCATCGTCCTATTTTTGAAGAAGATGAGTTGATCATAACCGCTATGGTTAAGACACAGGGCAGAACCAAAATACATATGATGGCTGAAGCCTATAACCGAGATAATAAATTGATAGCTACCGCAAGCTGTGATTATATTAGACTAAATAAATAATGGAAGTTGAGTCAAGATTCGAGTATCAGTGCCAAGCAGACTATCACCAATAATTGCTATGAAAATGACATCCTTCTTTAAACAGCCACTATTCTCTCCGCAATGATTTGATACTTAGCTCGTCCGCTGGTCATCTCAGTGATTTCTCTTTCCCACTTGGCCCAACTAGTTAGAGACAGGGTCGCCGATATTGTTACCTGTTCACCGTACTCAATTCCCTGTGAACTTACTTCTGGTGCGGACAGGAAGCGGTGCTGAATCAGACCAAAATCAGTGTATTCTATAATCAATTTTATCAGTAATCCATTTTCATAGTTCACTATGTCAGCCTGTTCCAGAGCATGCCGGGTAGAATCTGAATAAGCTCTAACTAATCCTGAGGCTCCCAGCAAGGTTCCTCCAAAATAGCGAACCACTACTGTTAAAATGTTTCCCAAGCCGCTGTTTTTTAGGACAGTCAATATTGGCACTCCCGCTGTACCGGACGGTTCCCCATCATCACTACACCTCTCCATAAGCGGATCTCGAGTAATCCAGGCAAAACAGTAATGGGTGGCTCCCGGCCAGCGTTGCCGTGATGCTGAGATCTTTTGCTCAGCCTCGGACTGGCTGCTAATGGGGCTCACCCAAGTAATGAATCGGCTTTTCTTAATCTCCAGTTCGGTAACAACGTCCTGGCGAATGCTGGTATAGTTCATTATGGTCAGTTATCCTTCCAGAGCTTGGCCAACCACTGGATGGTCAGATCTTCTCTCTGAGCCGTGTGCTGGGTAAAACGGTGGTCGGCTCCTGCCAACAGATGTAACTGGGCTTGAGGTAGTAATTGAGCTAAATGTTCGGCATTCTTAGTTGGTACCACTTCATCAGACAGGCCATGCACAATCAAAACTGGCCGATTGCCGATAGCCCTGATATAATCATCCATGTTATGATCAGCAAAATCCTGGAAAAGATCGGGGTCAAGTTTATAATCGCCCTTCTCGTCTGTCAAGACAATAGTATTGCCCTTCTCCAACTGATCAGCCAAAACCGGGTCTAAGCCAGTAAAGGTCTCTTTTAAGAAAATAGTAGTAGACCAAAATATGTACCCGGCTATGAGAGAATCCTGACTAGCTCCGGCTAAGATGGTACTACCACCAAAACTACGTCCCAGTGCTATGATCGGCAATTGGAATCGCTGGTAGGCATAGTTGATGACATCCTGCAAATCACTGGCCTGGCGAGTGAGGGTCAGATTGCTATACTGTCCCTCACTCTGACCACTGCCCTGAAAGTCAAACGCTAGCAAGCCCATACCGATTTGGCTCAACTTTTCGCCTAGGCTGTAGATCCTACCGCCGTTTTCCTTAGCTCCTCGAAAGCCATGGCAAGCAATGATCAGGCAACGAGGATCAGTGGGAAGACTTAACAGCGCTGATAATCTACGGCCGTCTCGGTTATTGATCGCTATCTGTTGCACTAGTTCCTCCTATATAGGTTTTTTAGGTTTTTGTTGTTCATCTGCTTCATGGCGAACACGATAACCACAATGATCACAAATGAAGGTGGGTGCCGATGATTGACTGGCGGCTAGCTTGGCATAATCTTTATGATCTGTAGGTAAGTCATAGCTTTTACCGCACATCAAACAACGGGCTATTATGCTTTCCGGTTTCATATTCTTCCCTCCCCACTGCACATTATTGGTACCGGATTATTCTCTCATTATGAAGCCGCTTCAATCTTGAAGAAGGCTACCGATTGCTCCAGGCCTGCTATTACCTCGGTTAATTTATCGATGGCAACATCCATTTCTTCCACACCAGCCATCTGATCCTGAGCGATATCACTGATTTTATTAGCGGACTGGGCATTTTCCATGGCTGTTTTGGTAGTTGCTTCTATGGCTTCGATAGCGGTTTCAGCACTAGCTGCCATTTCCTGACTGGCTGCCGACATCTCCTGGATTTGCTGGCTTACCATATTGACCGCTTTGGTTATTTCCTGGAAGGCTTG
>DBRE01000028.1:62504-84864 GCA_002305535.1 Syntrophomonas sp. UBA1376 | reverse complement strand
TATTTTTTGTTTCAAAAAGTTGATGGATTGCTAAAAATACCTATTCCGGGTATAGGGATCATTCCAGGTGTGGGTTTTGTGGCTACAATTTTGTTGGTGATATTGATCGGCTTCTTAGTATCCAATTTCCTTACCAAAAAACTCATGCTGTCACTGGATAGACTTTTTGATCGCTTGCCGCTGGTCAAGCTGCTCTACGGGTCGATAAAAGATCTGATCAACGCTTTTGTCGGCAATAAAAAAAGTTTCAGCCAGCCGGTGTTGGTAAGGTTGAGTTCTGTTGGCGATGCTCACGTATTGGGTTTTGTAACCTGTGAAACCTTAGACATATTGGGCTTAGACGATATGGTATCAGTTTATGTACCCCAGTCATATAATTTTGCGGGGCAACTGTTTGTATTTCCGCGTCAGCAGGTCATTCCGCTGGATGCCAACAGTGGGGAAGTTATGACGCTTATTGTCTCGGGCGGCGTAGCGGGCAGTTAGTTTGGCTCAAAATAAAAAATGCTTTTTCGCCTTTTAGGTTTATTGCATATTTTTGTTCCAAAACAGGCACCATAAGGGTGAAAAACAAAGACACTGTCTGGGGTATATAAATGAAAGGAGGATACTCATGATCGGTACAATTGTCCGTTTTGTAGTTTCTGCACTGGTATTGATGTTGATTGGTTATCTGTTGCCGGGGATCACCGTGTCAGGTTTCATCGGTGCCCTAATTGCAGCGGCGGTAATCGCTTTACTGGGTTATGCCGTAGAAGCCATATTAGGTGAGAAGATCTCGCCCCGTTCACGTGGTTTGGTAGGTTTTATAACTGCAGCGGTGGTCATCTACCTGGCCCAGTTTATTGTTCCCAACTATCTGTCGGTATCTTTGTTGGGAGCACTACTAGCTGCATTCGTTATTGGCATCATTGATGCGTTTGTGCCTACTGAACTTCGCTAGTAAAACCGATCGATTTCTTATAAACCGGTAAGGTGGACCTAAACCAAGGTCTGCCTTTTTGCTTTTAAAATATGAGTTATGGGCAAAAAAAGGACAGGCACGAGGCCTGTCAGAATTAACAATGACTATTAGTCTCTCTTTGGTAGTTCGGGTTGATAGAATATCATAGGACAGCAGATACTAACATTACTTGCTGCGATGAATACGAAAACCGCTGATAAAGACGTGCACAGAGCCAGTTTAGCTTTGGTTAGCATAGTAATCCCCCTTTCTAAATAATCTTTCTATATAGAGAAAGAGATTGTCCCAGGCTGACATATAGATGTGCCCTGGCACTGTTAGGGTGATGGATTGCCAAAGCAAACCCATTATTATAGCGGCACTACCCAAAGGAGAGACAAAAAACAATATTATTGCCAGACTTAAAAGGAACACGACTACTATAAGCGTTTTCTTTCTAAGGGACTGACGACGAATAGGATCGGTTATAGGGTTAGCGGGATTATCTACTGGTACTTTGAGCCAAGCTATCGTTAGTATAACAAGGCAAGAACAGCATAATAATACAAGGTTGCTATGTGGTAGCATAAAGTTGGTTAAATAGGCCAGAGGCAGAAAGGTAAACAGGCTAGTTAGAGTACAACGATAATAGGCGGTACAGTGAGCTCCTCCAGAGTACCGGCGGTACAACGCTGATACCAGCAGAATTCCAGCTGCTTCATAAAACAGGTTTAACCAATAGGCTGACCCCAACACTAGAACTAACTGCAACAAACTTCCCAGCATAACCTCGATTCCATAACGAACTTCATCTTCTTCAATAGTTGCCTGCGAATTTCTGGTCAGTAGATGAGCCAATTTCTTTGCGAAGTGATTCATGATGATCCTCCCCTTGAATTGGAAAGTAAACAGTGAAAATCACCCGGTTGTCCTCATTTTTCACTCGAATTGTTCCTCTATGCTGCTGAACCAGTTTTTTGACGATTGATAATCCTAAGCCGGCATGAGTTCCTTTTTTCGAAGTAAATCCCGGGGTGAAAATGTTTTCAACTAAGTTTCCATCGATATTTCCACAATTGGAGACTTCCAAAACGTAGTAATCGTCTTGGCGATCAATCTTCAGCCAAACTTGTTTCATATCCTTGTCCAAATCATTTACGTAATCAAATGAATTGTCAATTAAATTGCCTAAAATGCGGTTTAACTCATAAGGTGGAACTTTCAATTGTGTTAAATCTGTACTTACCGATACATTAAAACTTATTCCTCTGGCGGTTGCTACACCGGTTTTTGTGTAGGCCAAGGCTGATAATCCGGGATCCTTTATATAGGCAAACCGGTGTGACATTTTTATATCCCCAATCATTTCTTCTAGGTATGACCTAGCTTCAGCATAGTATTCCAATTGCAGGTAGCCATATAGGGTTTGCAAATGACTGATCTGGTCATGCTGTTGTGCTCGAATAGCTGTGATCATTTCATCTATGGTTTCCAAGTAGGTGTGTTGGACTAAGAATTTGTTTTCTTGATTAATCAAATTAATCAATCGTCTAATAAAATACAACATGATCAATGTCATAAAGATCAGAGCCAGACTCATTAGGATACCGAGATTCTCCATGGAAATGATCGAAAGAAGTTTATTTGTAAAGACATTGTGAATTGTAGCGACATAAAAGCAATAAAAAACTAAGAGAACTATCATCAAAGAAGCAAGAATTACAATCAATTCATTTTCATGATGATCTTTATTGCCAACATAAATTGATTTTTCGAAATTGAAAATATGTATACGCCGGTTTTGTACAATCCATATGATTATTATCATCAAAATGATCTGAGGCAACGGAGTTAACAGCGTGAGAAAAGTATTGTTTATTAAGGAAGGGATACTTGTATGTAGGAGTTTCAATATAATTTGTATGAACAAAGCCTCACCAAGGGCCATGATGAGATTGCCTAATACAACTAAAACAAGTGCTTCTATAAATGGCAGATTCCATACCCATTTAACAATCAATATCAATAGAATTAGTAAGAAGAAAAAATGAACACCGAAATGAACGGGTAGGCTCCGTATTTGAGTAGCCAATATAGCATAGCATAATCCAACGACAGTTAATTTGCGTAGGTGAGGATCAATATTAACTAATACCAATCCCAGCCAAGTCGTTAAGAACCCGGTAGCAAAGCCGTGTATGAACATTATCCATAGGGGAATAGTCAATCCAAGTACCCCCGTTTTTCCTAATTATAATATTAATATAGAATGATGCAAACATATAGCGAATTCTATTAACATGAAAAACTGGCTTAAGCAAAGTCCCGCCCAACTTGAGGCTACTATTCAATAGCTAACATAACCTGAAAATATTTGCAAAGAATGACCCAACCCAGTAAAATGAACCAAGATAGTCATTTTATGATTTGGTTTCGGTTTCAAGAGTGGGGCAGGAGGTCTATATGCTAGGATTTATTGGCAACATTGGAACCTGGGAATTAATAATTATCCTGCTAATTGCTGTCATCGTGATCGGACCCAGCAAACTTCCCGAAGCGGCTCGCTCTTTTGGTAAGGCGCTGGGCGAGTTTAGGCGCGCTACCTCCGGAGTCAAAAGGGAGTTTGAGGAAGCCATCCTGTTGGATCAACCAGCTAAACCTAAGCCTCCCCGTGAAACGGTCAAGGCAGAGGCAGAGGTAGAGGTTGATGAAGCTGCTCCCGAGAATGACGATTCTAAAGAATAAATACCCTTAGTGTTTAGTATACAAAATCTAAAAAGTTCTCTTATCAAGAGAGGTGGAGGGACTGGCCCGATGAAGCCCGGCAACCGCCAGCAATGGTATGGTGCTAATTCCTGCAGGGAAAAGTCCTGACAGATGAGAGGGATACTGATTACAGAACCCTCTTTGGAGGGTTTTTTGATTTCTAACACATGGAGGAGGAGATAACATGCCCGGGGATTTAGTAAGTGTACTTAAAGAACGTATGGTACTTCTTGATGGAGCCATGGGAACAATGCTACAGGAACGTGGTATGCAACCTGGGCAATGCCCGGAACTGTTCGGTGTAGAGAATCCCGCTCTTTTGCGCGAGATCCATAATCTCTATATAGAGGCTGGTGCTGATATTATACAGACCAACACTTTTGGTGGAAATGCTTCTAAACTCAGTGAATATGGTCTGGAGGATCGGGTCGAGGAAATCAATGCTGAAGCAGTAAGAATCGCCCGGGAAACTTCACGGGGTCGAGCCTGGGTAGCAGCATCTATTGGCCCTACCGGGCGTCTGTTGAGTCCTATGGGAAACGGTAGCTTTGATGATATGTATGAAGCTTTTTCTCAACAGATAAGGGCCTGTGAGAGGGCTGGAGCCGACCTGATCTCCATTGAAACCATGACCGATATCGGGGAAATGCGGGCGGCTTTGATCGCTGCCCGCTCAGAGAGTCGATTGCCGGTCATAGCCCACATGACTTTCGAGCCGGAAGGCCGCTCCATGATGGGAACCGATCCCCTGACTGCTCTAATCGTAATGGAGGCTTTGCAGCCTTTGGCCATTGGTGCTAACTGTTCTGGTGGGGCTCAGCAGTTGCTGCCGGTCATTGAACAGATGGGACAGTGGACTAATCGCTACTTGTCAGTGGAGCCCAATGCGGGACTGCCGCAATTAGTGGATGGCAAAACGGTGTTTCCGGATAGTCCTGAGGATATGGCCGAATTTGCCCTGCGTTTACGAGCTGCGGGAGCAAATATAATTGGGGGGTGCTGTGGAACCAGTCCTCAACATATTCAGGCCATGGCGCGTGCCTTGCAAGGAATGCGTCCGGTGGAGCGCCGGGCCCGGCAAGTGTTTGCTCTGGCTTCACGTAGCCGTCATGTTGTGATAGGGGCCAACCAGCCTTTAGCTTTTATCGGCGAGCGCATTAATCCCACGGCTCGCAAGAAATTGGCTCAAGACATAAAAGAGGGCCAAATGCATATGGTGGTTGAGGAAGCCCGTCGTCAGGTGGAATCCGGTGCGCCTATATTGGATGTGAATATGGGAGTGCCAGGCATTGACGAAGCCCAGGCTATGCAGAGGGCGATTCAGGAAATCCAAAGTGCGGTAGACATTCCTATCGCTATCGATTCCACTAATGCTGAAGCGGTTGAGGCCGGCTTGAAACAGTTTGTGGGTCGCCCCCTGATCAATTCCACTACTGGTGAAGATAAGCAGTTGGACATTGTCCTGCCGCTGGCTAAGAAATATGGAGCAGCTATCCTGGGACTATGTCTGGATGAGCAGGGCATACCTGACCGAGCCGAAGATCGGGTAGCTATAGCACGCAAAATTTATGAGCGTGCCAAAGCATATGGTCTGCGCGACGAAGATATCTACATCGATACCCTGGTCAAGACCGCTAGTGCGGAACAAGCCCAGGTCATGGAGACCATAAAAGCTGTACAGATGGTCAAAAGCGAATTAGGAGTAGGCGCCGTACTAGGTGTAAGCAATGTTTCTCACGGACTGCCCGCTCGCGATATATTAAACTCAACTTATTTAGCCATGGCCTGGAGCGCCGGAGTAGATTTGCCCATTGTGAACCCTTTTGATAAGCGCATGATGGAGACCACTAAGGCGGCTGCCGTCTTGTTAAACCGGGATCCTGGTTCTGGCAGGTACATCGAACAGTATCACGACTACCAGCCAACTGGCAAAACCAACCGGCACCCAGTTTGCGAACAGTGTAATATACCTGCTCTGTTGAACCATATTCCGGCTAGCCTATCCACAGCGGGACATGAAAAACCAACTGCAGACATAGAAACCAATAGAGCAGCAACTCTTCAGGAACGTTTGCAAGAGGCGGTTTTGCAGGGAAACCGTGATGGTATAGAGAGCTTGATCGAAGAAGCTTTACAAGAGGGAACTGATCCGCTGGTCATTGTTAATCAGGGACTGATTCCCGGAATCGAGAGAGCCGGGGAGTTATACGATCAAAAGCGTTACTTCCTTCCTCAGCTGATGATGGCCGCCGAAACCATGAAAAAGGCCTTTACCCGGATACGTCCACTGTTGCAAGAAGACAGCGCGACCAGCGGGGGAGTCGTAGTGATGGCCACGGTGGAAGGGGATATCCACGATATTGGTAAGAACATCGTGATCGTGCTGCTGGAAAACTACGGATTCAAAGTAATTGATTTAGGTAAGGATGTGCCCGCAGCGACTATTCTAGATGCCGCCCAGCGGGAGAATGCCGATATTATAGGACTTAGCGCTCTAATGACTACTACCATGCCACGCATGGCAGAAGTAATTGCGGGAGTCAGAGAAAGAAATATGTCCTGCAAAGTTATGGTAGGAGGAGCTGTGCTGACCCAGGATTACGCTTCACAAATTGGGGCTGATGCATACTCAGAGGATGCTCGGGCTGCCGTATTAGTGGCTCAGCGTTTACTGGGATTATTACCATGAGGGAGGGGGAAGTGTGACCATGCAGAAGACTTATGAAGAAATCAACGAGAAGATCCGCCGCGGTGAGGCGGTGGTGGTAACCGCCGAAGAAGTAATCGATATTGTAGCTGAAAAAGGGATGGAAAAGGCTGCCCGGGAAATAGATGTGGTAACCACGGGTACTTTTGGCCCCATGTGCTCATCGGGCGCTTTCATAAACTTTGGCCATTCACGACCGCGCATAAAGATGAAGAAGGTTTGGCTGAATGGAGTGGAAGCCTACAGCGGGATCGCAGCTGTAGACGCCTATATAGGTGCCGCCCAATTGCCGGAAACTGATCCGGAAAATAAGGTGTTCCCGGGGCGCTTTACCTATGGAGGAGGACATGTGATCCAAGATCTGGTAGCTGGTAAGGATATTCACCTGGAAGCGATCGCCTATGGTACTGATTGCTATCCCAACAAAAAGGTAGATACGGTGATCACCATAAACGATCTCAATGAGGCTTATCTTTTCAATCCTCGCAACGCCTATCAGAACTATAACTGTGCCGTCAACCTGGGAGACCGCACCCTGTATACCTATATGGGTATTCTTAAGCCCAATATGGGTAATGCCAGTTATTCATCTGCCGGTCAGCTGAGTCCCTTGATGAATGACCCTTACTACAAAACGATCGGCCTGGGCACTCGTATATTTCTGGGCGGAGGTATTGGTTATGTAACCTGGAATGGGACCCAGCATCATCCCAATGTACCCCGGGGCGAGAATGGTGTACCTCTGACTCCGGCAGGCACCTTGGCCGTGATAGGGGACTTGAAACAAATGAATCCCTATTGGTTGGTGGGGCTTAGCTACATCGGCTATGGAGCTACTATAGCCGTGGGCATCGGCATACCTATTCCCATATTGAATGAGGAGATACTCTACTATACCACCGTAAAAGATGAAGACATCTACTGTCCGGTAGTTGACTACTTTGAAGGTTATCCCTACGGCAAAGCCATCGATCTGGGTAAGGTCAATTACCGTGACTTGAAAAGCGGCCGGGTGACCATTAATGGCCGGCAGGTCATTACTACTCCCCAGTCCAGTTATCCTCGGGCCCGCAAGATCGCACAGACTCTGAAAGAATGGATCCAGAAGGGCACTTTTGAACTGACTTGCCCGGTAGCAGGTATTCCTTCTGCCGAAGCCAACATCGAGTTCAAGTCGATTCCCGACAGAAGTCCCAATGGAATAACCATAAAGCGCTAGGGAGGGGTCAATATTGAGAGATAAGATAGTATGTTATTTTTCCGCCGCTCAATCGGAACAACCTATAATTCACCTGCTGGTCAAAAACTATGATCTGGTGATCAACATTTTGAAAGCCGATATCAACCCCCAAAAAGAGGGTTATTTGGTAGTCGAACTAGAAGGTGAGCGAAACAAATATAACGAAGGCGTGGACTTCCTAAAAAGCCTGGGGGTCATTGTAGAACCTCTCAGTGAAACGGTAGTGTGGCAATCCGAGATCTGTATACAGTGTGGGGCCTGTGCATCGTTTTGTCCCACCGAAGCATTGGCAATTGACCGGGAAACCATGGAGGTTTCTTTTGACAATGCCAAGTGCGTAGTGTGTGGTATGTGCCTGGAGTGCTGTCCTACCCGAGCTATTCAACTGTATTTTGAAATCAAGGAGGCAGTGCGCTGATTTATGGAAGGTCAGCACGTTAACCGTTTATATCGCCGCCTGCATGAAGGACATGATCTGGTTTATTTTTCAGTCAAGTTAAAGGAAAGCGATCTGGCTATCGGGGTAGATAATAGCAGCTACTCTGATAGCCTGGTTTCCTTGTGTCGCCAGGAATTGATCCGCATCCGGGCAGAATTAGAAAGCTATATTTTACTGCACCCTTCTTTTCAGCATTCTTTGGAGCCTATCCAACTACTGCCGGCAGCTTCGCCACTGGTCAAACAAATGGCCGATGCTGCTAGGCAGGCTGGAGTAGGGCCCATGGCAGCGGTAGCCGGAACAGTGGCTCAGGCAGTTGGAGAAAGACTTGACCTAGTGGTAAAGAGTGTTATTGTAGAAAATGGAGGCGACATTTATCTTAATGGCAACCAGGAAAGAGTGGTAGCCGTCTATGCTGGTCAGTCCAGATTCAGCCATCGGATCGGCATAAAGGTAAGTGTTGCAGAACAGCCGCTGGGCATTTGCACTTCCTCGGGGACAGTAGGCCCCAGCTTGAGTTTTGGCAGTGCGGATGCTGTGGTTATCAAGGGTTATCCAGCCGCTTTAGCTGACGCAGTTGCTACCCGGATAGGAAACCTGATCCATTGTGAAGAAGATTTAGGGAAAGCTATTGAAACGGCCCAAGATATACCGGGAGTAACTGGAGTCCTGGCTATAAAGAATGATACCATGGCGGCCTGGGGAGCCATGGAATTGGTACCGATTCAAAGGAGGAATGAACAATGAAGGCAGCTGCTAACGTACTGGAACTCATCGGACGAACTCCTATTGTAAAACTGAATAAAATGGGTGACAGCAGGGACGCTGATGTTTATGTCAAATTGGAGTCATTCAATCCTGCCGGTAGCATTAAAGATCGTCCCGCGCTTTTCATGATTGAAACGGCCGAAAAGCAGGGCAAGCTGAATCAGGAATCGATTATCCTGGAAGCCACCAGTGGTAATACTGGTATAGGGTTGGCTATGGTTGCGGCCATTAAAGGCTACCGTCTGGTAATTGTCATGCCGGAGAATATGAGTGAGGAACGTAAAAAACTCCTGGCGGCCTATGGAGCTGAATTAGTATTCACTCCCGCCAAATTGGGCATGAAGGGAGCAGTGGCCAAGGCTCAGCAAATGGCCGCTGAGGATGAGCGTTATTTTTTGGTCAGGCAATTTGAAAACCCGGCCAACGTGGAAAGCCACTATCAGACTACTGCCCAAGAAATACTGGAGCAGTGTGAAGGGCATTTGGATGCCCTGGTCTGTGGAGTAGGTAGCGGGGGAACACTAACTGGGGTAGCCAGCTTACTAAAAAAATCTATACCTCAGGTACAAATAATCGCGGTGGAGCCCTATACGTCTGCAGTGTTGAGCGGCAATCCTGCTGGACCTCATAATTTGCAAGGCATTGGAGCAGGATTCATCCCCCCAGTGTTGAATATTGAATTGGTTGACCGCATTTATCCTGTCAAAGATGAAGCAGCTTTCCAAACCTGCCTTTTATTAGCACGTAAAGAGGCCTTGTTAGTGGGGCTTTCTTCCGGTGCAGTTATTTATGCAGCTCTGCAAATTGCCAGTGAGCTGGGAGCAGGACGCCAAGTGTTGGCCATTGCTGCTGATGGGATGGATAAATATATGTCGACCGAACTGTTCAGCATCGAGGAGGTTTAACATGAATCCGGAAACAGTGGTTGACTACCTAGTTGACTGGCTTAGAGAGCAGGTAGCCCAGGCAGGAGTCCAAGGAGTTGTTTTGGGGGTAAGCGGTGGTTTGGATTCGGCAGTTGCCGCGGTTATTGCCCATCGGGCCTTTCCGAATAACTGCATGGCCTTGATTTTACCCTGTGAGAGTCAGGTCAATGATCGCCTGGACAGCCAAATGTTTCTGGAAGAGTTTAATATTCCTTACCGCATAGTTGAACTTGATAATGCCTACCGACTGTTGTTAACCCATTTTGAATCATATATTAAAATGGAGGGGTTCAGAGGCAGACTACTGCGAGCCAATATCAAGCCCAGGCTAAGAATGATAACTCTTTATTATTCAGCTCAGGGGCGCAATTCCCTGGTTCTGGGAACCAGTAACAAAAGTGAGCTTAGTGTAGGGTATTCTACCAAACATGGAGATGCGGGAGTCGATTTGCAGCTGCTGGGTGATTTGCTCAAGACCGAAG
This sequence comes from Syntrophomonas sp. UBA1376, assembly GCA_002305535.1. Classification (GTDB taxonomy): domain Bacteria; phylum Bacillota; class Syntrophomonadia; order Syntrophomonadales; family Syntrophomonadaceae; genus DTU018. The sequence goes on along the minus strand of DBRE01000028.1, from coordinate 74,593 downwards.
TATATGAACTGGCCCGCTATCTGAAAATACCTGATTATATTATAAATAAAACTCCTTCCGGTGGTTTATGGGAAGGACAGAGCGATGAAGAAGAAATGGGCATAACCTACCGGGATCTAGATCTTTATCTGTCAACCGGTCAGGGTGATCCTGAGGTAGTCAAGAAAATAGAGACCATGCGTCAAACCAGTGAACACAAAAGAAGGATGCCCCCCATACCCATCATACCCCGTGATTGATATAGTAGGGAGGAAAGCTTATTGAACCGAAGGCTGCGGAACGTTATTATTAGAATCGTAATATCGCTTATAGTTTTTGTTTATATTGCCTATCTAGCTTATCAAGCTTTAGATAGCTTCGATTTTTGGGTGATCATAGCCTTCTTCACGATGTTCTTTACCTGGTCAATAATTGAGATATATATTTATCGGGATCCGGAGACTCCAGTGGTGGCCGATAATGACCAGAAAACCTATATTTTTCTGCAGATGTCTTCACTACTGGTACTGTTTTATGCGCTGATGGACTTTACCACCTATCAATGGTCGCGCATGACTGAGATGGAACCTCTTATTGTTTATGCCGGGTTTGCAGTATTTATTGGCAATGCTCTACTACGGTATGCGGCTTTGACCACCTTAGGCCAGCTTTTTAATCTTCGGGTGGCCAAATATCAGGAGCACCACCTGGTACAGAGCGGTATATATCAATACATTCGTCATCCCATGTATTTGAGCGCACTACTTAACTCCCTGGCTGTGTCTTTGATTTTCAGTTCCTGGGGGGCCTTACTGATCATATTGGCCGCAGAGATGCCAGCTATTTGGAATCGTATAAAGGTGGAGGAAGAGTTTATGTTGGAGCATTTTCCCGGTGAATATTCCACCTATATGCAAAATAGCAAGCGCATGATTCCAGGTATCTGGTAGAGAAATAAAGGAGGTAACAAGATGGCCGGACATTCCAAATGGGCAAACATTAAGCATAAAAAAGCTAAATCTGATGAAAAACGGGGCAAGGAATTTACCAAAGTTGCCAAAGAAATCACCATAGCAGTGCGTACTGGCGGCGGCGGAGATCCTGAGGCTAATTCCAAGCTGAAACTGGCCATCCAGAAAGCCAAGGCCATCAATATGCCCAATGACAATATAACCCGCGCAATCAAAAAAGGAACCGGGGAACTGGACAGCGATGTGTTAGAGGAAATAGTATACGAGGGGTATGCGCCGGGAGGAGTGGCAGTAATGCTGGAAATAGCTACTGACAACCGCAACCGAACTGCCTCCGAGATCCGCCACTATTTCTCCAAAAACAATGGCAATCTGGGCGAGACCGGCTGCGTGGCCTGGATGTTTAATAGGGTTGGTTTGATCAGCATCGCCCGGGAAAACATAACTATGGATGAAGAAGAGTTTATGTTGAAGGCTTTGGAGATCGGTGCTGAGGATGTACGGGATGAAGAAGAACAATTTGATGTGATCACCTCAGTTGACACCTTCCTGGAAATAAAAGAAGCCTTGGAACAGGACGGGTTTACCATTGATGAGGCCGATGTAGTGATGCTGCCTGAAAACATGGTGGAAATAGATGATGTTGATGTGGCAGCACGCATCATTAAACTGATTGACCTTTTGGAAGACCATGATGATGTGCAAAATGTATATACCAATATGACTGTAACCGATGAAGTCATGGAAAAACTGGCTACTTAAAAGCTGTCAATTATGTCCCAGTAAATAAAGGAGGCTGCCCCTCGGGAAAGCCTCCTTTATTATCGGTAATAATTAATTGACCTTTGCATTTGGAACAGTGGGCTCACTGCGGGTTTCTACACGAGGTGCTTCCAAACGGAATTCTCCGTTGACAAAGCTCACTTTTACTTCCTGGGAGTTTACCCGCACGGGCAATAGTGATAATACACTCTTCATGTCAATGGAAGGAAGAGTGTCCATATTACTGAAGTGCTTGGCTTTGACCCATGGCATATTGGCTTTAACGATGATCTCCTCATTTTGGCTGATAATACTCACCGGCACACTCACTTCAAAGGCATCTTCATAAATATTGTGATTGAAATCAATGTCCCCATAGGGTGACAAAATATCCAGGGGAGTTCCCGCCCAGGAATCAAATTCGGCCAAAATCTCTTCCGTGCTTTTACTGGGCTTTTGTTGGTCAAGAATGTCAAGGGCAGAATTGAAAAGGTTTTGATAGGTCTGGACACATACCTCATCACTCTGATCCTCGTCAAAGGACCAGATACAACCGTTGGACAGACTAGCCTCCAGATGACGGAATTCTTCGTTCCAGTTAATAGAGTTGTCTGGTTGGGCAGTTTGGCCGGTGATAGGGGCAAAAGGTATGGCAAAGCTTAGGGTATCAAAGCTATCGAGATCCTTGGCACTCAACTGCGCTACGGGCGCGGGGGTGTATCCGGGCACATTACTAAGCTCTGCCAAAGCAGCGGAAGGATCGAGTAGTTCATACCCGAGGTTTTCAAGTTGCTTAATATCCATCATAGTAGTCTCTTTCATGAAACCGCCTCCTTTGCTTTCGGGAAGATTCCGTTGAAGGAATTGTGTAATAATTCAGATTAATTTGACTATCCCTTGACTTTCCTATCTCTATTATAACCCCCATGAGACTGTTTAAAGCAAGCTATTTTTGCAAATAATAGGTAAAAACAATAGTCAATAAAAGTCACAAAGCCGGGGCCCCAACTATTGTAAAAACCATGTATACGTCTGCCTAAAACTGGCAATGCTATCCAGAAGAGGTGAAATAGCCAATGCAAAGGATATCTGCCGGACTGATGCTGGTGGTATTGATGGTTGGTTTTGGGATAGGATGGGGTATTTTTTCCCTGTGGGATCACCTTCATTCAGGTAATACTGTCCAGAAACCAGTAATTACCGCCAGTCAAGACAACGACACGATCAATAAAGATAGTCAAATTATATTCGAACAGGAATATATGCGCTGTGGGCACGTGGTCATTTCTGAATATGATCAGCGGGAAGATCTGCTGGGAAAATCCTTAACTGAACTGCGCAGCCTTTTTAGATATCGCGACGGGTACCAGCTTGATCTGCAGGGCAATACTCTAGTCATAAGGCAAAAAATCGATGACTGGTGCCCTGAAGACAAGAATATGTTTCGTCTTAAGGAATACCAGGGTCGAGTCGCTATTTATCAGGGACCAGACAGCAGTCACGACAAGTTATTACGGGTGACCAATCTGCGTATGGCGTCTTTGCCCGAAGAGATCCAGAAAAAGATCCACGAGGCCAGCTATGAATTTACCAGCGAAGAAGCCCTGAATGATGCTCTGGAAAACTTCGACGAATATTTATAGGGTGCGACAGGAGAAGATCGAGACCATTGAAAAAGTACCATAAATGTCATCCTGAGGAGCCACAGGCGACGAAGGATCTTTTCCGGAAGTAGGGGGTGACGACTCTGTCGCCCCGTGCGGAAAACGGGCAAACAGGGTCGTTTGCCCCTACCTTATACGACTTTTTCAGTGGTCTCGGACGGTTCTCATTCTGTCGCACTTGCCTTTATGAAGTGACAGTGGGTAATGTACTCGCCAGTCACTTTATTTTTTTGCTGCCATTCTTCATGGTTTCCGATCTCATTTTCAAGTAATATAAGATTGAGAGTTTTGTACAAATAGTTAGATGTCATCCTGAGCGGTAGCGAAGGATCTATTGACTTATGCAGAATCCTCGACTATATGATGGATGGGAAAGGGCAAGCACATGCTGGTTTTAGGAATTGATCCGGGTACGGCCACCACAGGTTTTGGAGTAGTTGAGGCCCAGGGCAGCAGACTACGGGCAATCGATTATGGAATCATATCAACACCAGCTAATATGGATATGCCTGCACGACTCTGTCTCATACATGAAAGCCTCAACCGAATCATTGATCAGTATCAGCCTCAGACAGCCGCTGTGGAACAGATATTTTATCATCGCAATGCCAAGACGGTCATTACCGTCGCTCAGAGCCGGGGAGTGATTCTGTTTACCGGTGCCAGTAGGGGTATTAAGGTCTGCGAATATACGCCTTTACAGGTCAAGCAATCAGTGGTAGGGTACGGACAGGCTGAAAAGCGTCAGGTTCAACTGATGGTACAAAAGATTCTAGGGCTGAAGGAGATACCCAAACCTGATGATGCTGCCGACGCTTTGGCTATTGCTATTTGCCACCTTCATGCGCAACGTATTGAACGTATCTATAGGAGTGAGTTATAAGCTATGATTGATTACCTGCGAGGTATTTTGGCTGAGATCAGAACCGATTCTGTCGTATTGGAGGTCAATGGTATCGGCTATGAATTGGCTTTGCCGGATCGGTCTGTGGCTAGTCTGCCGCCTTCCGGTCAGGAAATGCGTCTTTTTACCTATCTGCAGGTATTGGATAATGAATTCAAGCTCTACGGCTTTTTGAGTAGGGAGGAACAACTGCTGTTTAAGACTCTTTTGGGGGTATCAGGGGTCGGCGCTCGCTTGGCTCTAAACATATTAGGAACTATGGAACCCCATAAATTCTATACAACTATGGCCAGTCAGGACGAGAAAGCACTGCTCAAGATCCCCGGGGTAGGAAAGAAGATGGCCCAGCGTCTTCTATTTGAACTGCGCGACAAGCTTCCCGATGTTGCTGCTGCTATAGACGAAGGTTCTTCTGAAGCGGGTGTGATCTCTCAGGTGTTGGAGGCTATGGAAGTACTGGGGTTTGGACGCAATGAAGTATATCCTATTCTGCGTGATTTGACGGAAGCAGGACAGTTGAGCGAACGGGTGGAAGATAATATAAAATTGGTGTTGCAGCGTAACGCACAAAAGCCCAGCAGATAGGAGGGGATGATCATGCCGGATAACAGGCTTATATCGCCGGAATGGATGGAACAAGAGGATCATACCGAGTCGTCGATCCGTCCCCTGCACCTGAATGATTATATAGGTCAGGATAAGGTTAAAGAAAATATACGCATTTTTGTTTTGGCCGCTAAGGAAAGAGATGAAAGTCTGGATCATGTCTTGCTCAGCGGACCGCCTGGGCTGGGGAAAACCACCTTGGCTTCTATTGTTGCCAATGAAATAGGAAAACCTATTCGCAAGACCTCTGGTCCGGCTATTGAAAGGCCTGGAGATCTGGCGGCCATTTTGACTAATTTGGAACCGGGTGAGGTCTTGTTTATCGATGAGATCCATCGTTTGAACCGTACCGTGGAGGAGATCATGTATCCGGCCATGGAAGACTATGTGATCGATATCGTGATCGGTAAGGGGCCGGCGGCTCGTACCTTGCGCTTGGATCTGCCACCCTTTACACTGATTGGGGCTACTACCCGCCCGGGTTTATTAAGTTCTCCGCTGCGGGATAGGTTTGGCATAAACTGCCGATTGGATTATTATGATGAGGAAGATTTGCGGCAGATAATAATTCGAGCTGCCGGTATACTAAATATCAGTATCGATCGCGATGGGGCTGCTGAGATAGCTAGGCGTTCCAGGGGAACACCGCGGGTCGCCAATCGATTATTGAAAAGAGTGCGGGATTACGCCATGGTCAAGGCTGATGACCGGATAAGCAAAAAAGTGGCTGATCAAGCCTTGCAAATGCTGGAAATCGATGCATGGGGTCTGGACATGATGGATAGAATGATATTAGACGCCATTATCCACAAGTTTAACGGCGGACCGGTAGGTCTGGAGACTCTGGCCGCGTCCATATCAGAAGAACATGATACCTTGACTGATGTTTATGAACCATATCTGTTGAAAATGGGCCTAATCCAAAAAACGCCCCGCGGCAGGGTAGCTACTGAGCGGGCTTATCAACATTTAGGCATTAGCTATTCCCGCCCGGCAGAATCCAACAACTTGTTTTCTTGGAATGAACAATAAACTTGGGGGAGGGATAGCTATGACAGCAGTGAATTCACCACGGGTTTTGTTGCATATTTGCTGTGGGCCATGTGCCAGTTATCCGTTTCCCTGGTTGAGAGAACACGGTTATGAGGTAATGGGCTATTATTACAACCCCAATATCCATCCTTATACCGAGTACCTGAAGCGCCAGGAGGGGCTGCAGAGTTATGCGGATCAGGTGGAAATGAAGGTCATTTACGATGATAATTATGACCCGCAGTCCTATTTTCAGCAGGTGGCTTTTCGTGAGAATATCCGCTGTCGCTTTTGCTATCAAATTCGTCTGGATAGAGCCGCCCATATAGCTCGTAAAGGCAAATTTGATTATTTCACTTCTACTCTCCTGGTCAGCAAATACCAGAAGCACGATTTGATCAGACGCATAGGAGAGGATATGGGGGAGAAGTACGGGGTACCTTTTTTATATCATGATTTTCGGGAAGGTTTTTCCCAAACGGTTACCAGATCAAAGGCCATGGGTATTTACAGACAGCAGTATTGTGGATGTCTGTACAGTGAGATGGAACGCTACGCACCTCGTCAGCCTAACAAAGAGAAGCAAATAAAACGGAGTGATGATGATTAAATGCAGATAGAAGGCCTAGCGAGAATTTTGATTACTTTTGGGATAATCCTGCTGCTGGCAGGATTTGTTGTTTTGGCTCTGTCCCGTCTGGGGATAACCGGTTTTCGTCTTCCTGGAGATATCCTGGTACGCCGGGAAAATTTTACTTTCTTCTTTCCCATAACCACCATGCTACTTATCAGTCTGGTTTTGACCTTGATATTCAACTTGTTGGGGAGGAGATAGAAAGTGCCCGAAAAGATCCACCAGGATATTTACTCATTAGCTAGTTATCAGTTTGATCTGCCCCGGGAGTTGATTGCTCAGTATCCGGTGGAACCCCGGGATAAATGCCGCTTGCTGGTGGTAAATCGTCAGACTGGTCAGATAGCAGATCACATTTTTACTGATCTGCCCGACTTTATAGCCAGGGGTGACGCTCTGGTATTAAATGAAACCAGAGTTATACCGGCTCGTTTGCTAGGTACCAAAGACAGCGGAGCGGCAGTGGAGATACTGTTACTAAGCCGAAAAGATAGAGGCTGGGAAGCATTGGTCAAACCCGCTCGGCGTTTGGCTCCCGGGAGTCGGGTCATTTTCCCTGACAGTACTGTGCAGGTGGAGATAATCGAGGAGATCGACATACCTGGCGGCAGACTGGTTCGATTACTCAACTGTTCTGATGAGGAAGGATTTATTCAGCAGTGGGGTAGAATGCCTTTGCCTCCTTACATCAATCGACCGGCTGGCCCCGATGACAATCAGCATTATCAGACAGTGTACGCTCAGCATGCAGGGTCAGTAGCCGCACCTACAGCCGGACTTCATTTTACACCTGAAATACTGCAGCAATTGACCGATGGAGGAGTGGAGATCGCCCGGTTGTTATTGCATGTGGGGCTAGGTACTTTTCGGCCGGTGGTGGTGGAAGATATTAGAGAGCATCACATGCATACCGAGCACTATGAAATCAGCACTGCTACTGCCCGGCAGCTTAACCAGACTCGGCAAAACGGAAAACGGGTAGTGGCGGTGGGTACTACGGTAGTGCGGACTTTGGAAACCATTTATCAGCAAGGTTACCAGGCTGGTCAGGGAGAGACTGACAAGTTTATCTACCCAGGTTATCGTTTTCAAGCAGTGGATGCTCTCTTGACCAATTTTCACCTGCCTGGCTCATCACTGCTTATGTTGGTAGCAGCATTGGCAGGAAATGAATTGATCCGGTATGCCTACCAGCACGCTATACGGGAACGATACAGATTCTTTAGCTATGGCGATGCTATGCTTATTATTTAATGGAGGAGTTATTAGGTGCTGAAATTTGAAATCGATATTACATCACCCCATAATAAGGCTCGCCTAGGAAGACTTACTCTGTCGCATGGTGAAGTGGAAACTCCAATATTCATGCCGGTAGGGACCCAGGCTACCGTAAAAACTCTGACTCCGGAAGATCTTTATGAAATTGGTGCTGGCATCATACTTTCCAATACCTATCATCTGTATTTACGCCCAGGGGAAGAACTGGTGGCTAAAGCAGGTGGACTACATAAGTTCATGAACTGGAAAAGAAATATCTTGACTGACAGCGGTGGATTTCAGGTGTTCAGTTTGAGCAAACTTCGTAAAATAAGCGATGAAGGAGTGGAATTTCAATCCCATATAGATGGTTCGCGCCATTTTCTGACCCCGGAAAAAGTAATGGATATCGAACAGAAGCTAGGTGCTGATATTGCCATGTGTTTTGATGAATGTGCCCCCTACCCGTGCAGCTTTGAAGACGCCGAGCGAGCAGTGGACCGTACTACTCTGTGGGCCAAACGATGTCGGGATGCCCATCGGCGGTCAGATCAAGCTTTGTTTGGAATAGTGCAGGGCAATGTTTTTCCTGATCTGCGAGCCAGGAGTACTGAAGAGTTGATTAAGCTGGATTTTCCTGGCTATGCGATAGGTGGTTTGAGTGTGGGAGAACCTAAGCAAAACATGTATGAGATCCTCGACTATCTCCATCCTCTATTGCCTGCTGACAAACCCCGCTACTTAATGGGAGTAGGTGAACCGGAGGATTTGATCGAAGGGGTCAAAAGAGGGGTGGACATGTTTGACTGTGTGCTGCCCACCCGCTTAGCCAGGCATGGCACTGCGTACACCTATAGAGGTAAACTAACGGTGCGCAACGCTGCTTATCGGGAGGATTTCACACCTATCGATAGCCACTGCGATTGCTACGTATGCCGCAATTATAGCCGTGCTTATCTGCGTCACCTCATCAAAGCCGAAGAAATTTTGGCTCATCGTTTGTTGAGCTATCATAATGTGTACTTTTTAGTGCAATTAATGGTAAAAATAAGAAATGCCATTCGGGAGGGAAACTTGGAGAGATTTTCTGAGGATTTCTTTAGTGAATACAGGTTTTAACAGAAGGATTTACGGTATAATTGTCTAAGTCCATATAGGTTAAGATTAAAGGAGGTTGTTTACAGAATGGAAGGTCAATGGGTACAGCTTGCAATTTGGTTCGCAATATTTATCGGCATATTCTATGTGTTTATCATTATGCCCCGTAAGAAGCAGGAAAGGAAACATGAAGACCTGATCCAGAGCCTGAAAAGAGGCCATAAGGTTGTCACCATCGGCGGTATCAAAGGCGAAGTGACCAAAATTAAGGAAGATACCGTAGTCTTGAAAGTTAGTGAAAACACGGAAATAGAAATGTTAAAGAAAGCCATCGCCTATAATGAGGCCGATCCGCAATAACCAATGACGATGGTAACATTAACAGAAGTACAGACTAGCCCGGTGATCAAGGCCTTTATTGACAAAGGCAACCAACATTTGGCTGCCATGGGCTTTACAGATCACGGCTTCCTGCATTTGACTCTGGTCAGCCGCATAAGCCAGGAGATCCTGGTCACGCTGGGATATGATAAACGGTTGGCTGAGCTAGCAGGTATTGCCGGATATATGCACGATATAGGTAATGTTATCAACCGTGCCGGACACAGCCAGAGCGGGGCTTTGATGGCCACGGCAATCCTTAGACGTATGGGTATGGAGCCTAGAGAAATTGCCATTATTAGTGCTGCCATTGGCAATCATGATGAAGGAAGCGGCCATCCGGTCAATGAGGTGGCAGCTGCTCTCATACTTGCCGATAAATCCCATGTTCATCGTAATCGTGTCAGAAACACCGATGTAGTCCGATTTGATATACATGATCGGGTGAATTATGCGGTAGAGCACTCTATACTGAATATTGACGAAGAAAAGAAAAGTATTACAATGGAATTGGCCATAGACACGAATATCTGCCCGGTCATGGAATATTTTGAGATATTTCTTAGCCGCATGCTCATGTGCCGTCGAGCGGCAAACTTCCTGGGGTGTGAGTTCGAGCTGATTATCAATGGGGCCAAATTACTATAGACGATTATGTTGTTGGAAGGAGGAAATATTGTGCAGCGAAACACCAGTATCGCGATCATAGCCGTCATCGTATTGGCTATTGGAGTGATATCCTACTTCGCATTTCCGCCCCTGTTTAAGAACATCAACCTGGGATTGGATTTACGTGGTGGGCTGCGGGTCGTACTGGAAGCACAGGAGACCGAAGGCGAGAAAGTTACCGCCGATACTATTAATAAAGCGCTGGGTATTCTTCGTACTCGTGTTGATGCCCTGGGCGTAAAAGAAACTGCCTTGTATCCCCAAGGAGATAAAAGAGTAGTTATTGAGATCGCCGGTGAAGATGATCCTGAGGCGGCCGTTAATATACTTAAAAATACGGCGCAGCTGCAGTTTATGGATGAAGAAGGAAATGTTCTATTAACCGGCAAAAACCTGGTGGATGCTCAGGCTCGAATGAAGCAGGATGGCTCAGGTCAGGCTGAAATCACCCTGGAATTTGACAAAGAAGGGGCTCGGCTTTTTGGTGAGGCCACCACCGCTAATGTAGGCAGACCGCTTATTATTGTCATTGATGACGAGGCTGTTAGTGCTCCCATAGTAAATGGCCCGATCATGGATGGCAATGCGGTTATCACAGGTAACTTTACGGCTAAAGAGGCACAGGATATGGCAGTATTATTAAGATCAGGTGCTCTGCCGGTCAGCTTTGAGGTAATGGAAAAGCGCTCCATAGGACCTACTCTGGGAGCCGATTCTTTGGATAAGAGTATAAATGCTGGAATTGTTGGCTTCATAGCAATATTGATTTTTATGATCGGTTATTACCGCTTGCCCGGTGCTATTGCTGACATTTCGTTGTTTATCTATACATTGCTGGTTTTGGGGACTATGGTAGCCCTAGGGGCAGTGCTGACCTTACCGGGTATTGCGGGATTGGCTCTGTCAATAGGCATGGCGGTGGACGCTAACGTCATTATTTACGAACACATTAAAGAAGAGCTGCGTTTAGGCAAGACACTGGTGGCATCTATAGAATCCGGATTTAAGCGGGCGTTTGTAGCTATCTTTGATTCCAATGTTACTACCTTAATCACGGCAGCCGTTCTCATGTACTTTGGGACTGGTCCTATTAAGGGTTTTGCGGTTACCCTATCAATCGGTATTGTTGCCAGTATGCTAGTTGCCTTGACCTTTACCCGCTATATGCTTATTCTTTCTGCTAATGTAACCAAGAACAAAAAACTGTATGGGGTATAAGGGGGGATTGACATGCAGGTAATTAAAAGACGCAAATGGTTCTATATTTTATCTTCGATAATTATCATTCCTGGTGTGATCTCTCTGATGCTGCAGGGTCTTAATCTGGGGATTGATTTTACGGGAGGCTCTATAACACACGTTAAAATGCCGTCCGGAGTAACCTCAGCCGACATGCGTGCTACCATAAGTGAACTAGGTATAGATGAAGCAGAAGTGCAGAAAAGCGGCGATGAGTTTTATCTGCGTACCAGCGAGTTGACCCAGGAACAGACTGATGAATTGATGCAAGTTCTAAGAGATCAGTACCAAGAAGTGGAGTTTATGAGTGCTGAAAGCGTTGGTGCTACTATTGGCGGGGAACTGACTCGTAATGCTCTGCTGGCTATCGGCATTGCTGCCGTGTTGATGCTCGTGTATATCACCTTCCGCTTTGAATGGACTTTTGGAATAGCCGCCATTATCGCTATCATTCACAATGTTTTGGTGGTACTGGGGGCATTCTCGCTATTTCAGTGGGAGGTTGGCAGTGCCTTTATAGCTGCTATTCTAACTGTGATTGGTTATTCCATTAATGACACCATTATTATTTTCGACCGCATACGGGAGAATTTGCGTAACAAACGTAAAGAAGATTATGAGGAATTGGTCAACAGAAGTGTGGGGCAGACCCTTAATCGCTCTATTAACACTGTTCTGACCTCGGCCTTTCCTCTGATCGCTCTACTGATATTTGGCGGTTCCACCATTCAACTATTTATACTGGCGATGTTGATTGGATTTGTTACCGGGGCGTATTCTTCTATATGCATTGCCAGCTCGACCTGGTATGATATCAAGGCTCGAGAAGCTGCTGCTTAATGAAATTCAAAAGGCCTGCCCAGGGGCAGGCCTCAGACCGTCAAAAAAGGCTA
>DBRE01000028.1:0-62470 GCA_002305535.1 Syntrophomonas sp. UBA1376 | reverse complement strand
TCGACTTTTTCGACACCCTGAGGCCTGCCCAAGGGTGGGCCTTTTTATATCAATATGGACAAGTCTCATCATCTTCCTTAATATAAGACCAGAGACACTTATCAATAGAGAAGAGGTAGTATTGGTTTATGGTTGCATATTTGTTAGGTGCGCTCATATTTGCTACTGGCATTGCTGTGTTTGTGTTTCAGAATACTTCCTTAGTAACTGTGCACTTTATAAACTGGGTCTCTCCCCAAGTCTCTTTGGCAGTGGTCGCCTTGGTAGCTGCTTTGGTTGGAGCCCTGATGGCCTTTTTACTGGACTCTATTCGCTATTTCAAGGTGGCTAAGCAAGTCAAAGAACTCATGAACACGAACCGTCGCCTGGAAAAGGAGTTAGCCAATTTAAGAAAAACAGAAACATCTTCGGCTGGCGAAACCAAAAAGACAAATCCCTTGAGTTCACTATCAAGTATGGTACGTAAGAAAAATTCCCGGGTGGAAAACGAGAGCCAGACAGCTGACCCACCTCCGATAAATACGGGAGAAATCCCAGAACAACCTGCTGAATCCCAGGATTAATTAGGGATAATCGACTTTTCCGACACCTTGAACCGGGCATACTGTTGCCCGGCTTTTTTGATGTAACTGCAGTCGATTGCTGACCATATTATGAAAATGTATAGTGTATATCTGTTTGACGATCATTGACGCTTGCGAAAAGCAAATGTTACAATGACCAGGATTTATCACTTTTGGGGGGATGAACAGATATGTTCCTGACTGGAACCATGCAAATAAATACCCAGGGTCATTTGGAAATAGGCGGTATTGATGCCCTGCAACTGGTGGAAAAATTTGGTACACCTTTGTGGGTGATCGATGAAGAAGGATTCCGCCGTAACTGCCGCCGCTTCAAAGAAGCCTTCAGTAGCTGGGGTGATGTCCTGGTAGCTTATGCCGGCAAGTCACTCAGTAATGTAGCCATATGTAAGATAGTAGCCCAAGAGGGCCTGGGACTGGATGTGGTGTCCGGGGGAGAACTGTATACCGCTTTGCAAGCAGAGTTTCCGCCGGAAAGAATAATATTTCACGGTAATAACAAAGATCAGGAAGAGATCCGCATGGCTCTCCAGGTGGGTGTAGGACGCATTGTAGTTGACAACTTCCACGAACTGGATTTGCTTAATAGCATTGCTGGAGAGATGAGATGCAGAGCAGACATTATGCTGCGGGTAACCCCGGGAGTGGAAGCGCACACCCACGAGTATATTCAGACGGGGCAAATTGATACCAAGTTTGGATTCACACTGCCGGATGGACAGGCTCTGGAGGGAGTTGGGGCAGCTCTTAACAGCCCTAACTTGAATTTGACCGGTTTGCATTGTCATATTGGCTCACAGATTTTTGACATGGATTCATTCCGCCATGCTACCAATTTGATGATGGAGTTTACCGCCCAGATCCAAGAAAAGACTGGCCATGAAATGGCTGATCTCGATATAGGGGGCGGATTTGGCATATATTATGCCGAAGGAGATAAGCCTACTTATCCGGAAGAATGGGCTGAAGCGGTAATGACTACGGTTCAGGAAAAAGCCCGTCTCTATGGACTAAGGGTGCCGCGGGTCATTATAGAACCAGGTCGAGCTATATCGGGTCCAGCCGGCATCACTTTGTATACGGTGGGTTCTTTTAAGGAAGTAACTGGAGTACGTAAATATGTGGCAGTGGATGGAGGTATGGCTGATAATATCCGTCTTGCTCTCTATAATGCCGAGTACAGTGCGCTTTTGGCCAACAAAGCTGATCAGCCACCTGCTGAGATAGTATCAGTGGCTGGAAAATGCTGTGAATCAGGCGATATGTTGATCTGGGACATCGAACTGCCTCAGGTGGAACCAGGTGATATTCTAGCTGTTTTTGCCACCGGTGCATACAACTATGCTATGTCCAGCAATTATAATCGTCTGCCGCGCCCCGCTATGGTATTAGTAAACCAGGGTTCAGCCGATCTCATATTAAAACGCGAAACCTACGCCGATATCATACGCAACGACATGGTTCCGGAACGACTGAGGAACGAATAAAGTCGGGGACAATTCGGCTTAAAACCGGTCAAATCATGCTACGACATTAGAAACGTCTGAGACCGCTAATAAAGTTATCTGGGTAAGCTCGTCAACAGTTTCGAACCTTCCGAGATTACTGAAAAGAGTATCATGTCATGCTGAGGCGCAGCCGAAGAATCTTTGCTAGTACCAGAGGGGAAGATCCTTCGGTCGTTCCTCTCCCTCAGGATGACATTTAATGCAAGTAGGGACGTCTTTCTTGCATCCTGATTTCTCACTCCTTACCCCCCACTCCTCACTCCTCACCCTTAACTTCTAGATTATATTTACTCAGGTTTGGTATGGTATAATGCAGTTATTATAAATGGGGGATAGTGCTTTTGGAATTAATAACTTCACACAATGCTTTGGATTTTGACGGTTTGGCCGCTATGGTGGCAGCAGGAAAGCTATACCCAGGAGCAGTTAAAGTTTTTTCCGGTACTCTTTCCAAAAACGTCAAGCAATTCCTGGCCCTTTATAAGGACTCCTTGATCATCAAAAGTCCCAAAGAAATCCCGGCGAGTGAAGTGCGGCGTATGATAGTGGTCGATACTGCCAAGGCCAGTCGTTTGGGGCATTTGAAAAAACTAGCTCTACAGACCGATATGGATTTCCATGTTTATGACCACCACCCGGCTGGGCCGGATGACCTACCGGCGTCGGTTAATGTTATCGAAGGTGTTGGAGCTGCTACCACTTTGCTGGTGGAAAAAATCAGAGAACAGGATCTGGATCTGAGTTCATTTGAAGCTACCATTTTGGCTTTAGGCATTTATGAGGATACGGGTAGTCTTTTGTTCGCTTCCACTACCTCACGGGATGCTGCTGCCGTAGCCTATTTGTTGGATAGGGGGGCCAATCTGTCGGTGGTGGCCAATTTTATGGATCAGCCTTTTAGTGGGGAGCAAAGACAGCTTTTACAGAACTTGCTTAATTCTGTTCGCCACATCAGAGTTCATAACCTGAACGCGGTAATAGCCGTTGTGGAGACGGAAGAATTTGTCCCTGGCCTGGATGCGGTCACCTATAGATTATCTGAGTTGGAAAACAGTGATGTAATATTCGTGGTTGCCCGTATGGAGGACAGGATCCATGTTATCGGACGTAGCCGAAGTGGCAGTGTAAAGGTAAACGAGGTTTTGAGGAATCTGGGAGGAGGCGGCCACGAGCGTGCTGCTTCTGTGGTCATAAAAGGCCAAGGCCTGGAGGAAGTGGTCGATACTATTATGACCAATCTGGGCGATAAGGCCCAACCTGCCCTGGTAGCGGGTGATATTATGTCCACACCGGTCAAGACTGTGCCCAAGCATATGAGTATGGAGGAAGCGGGAAGATTAATGCTGCGCTATGGTCACACCGGTATGCCGGTGGTAGAAGACGACAAAATGGTGGGGGTGATTTCCCGCCGTGACGTTGACAAGGCGCGTATGCATAATCTGGGGCATGCGCCGGTAAAGGGCTTTATGACTTCTACGGTGCTATCAGTAACAGCAGATACTCCGGTGTCCGAAGTTCAGCATCTGATGGTCGAGCACGATGTGGGCAGGTTGCCGGTGATCGAGGGAGATCGGTTGGTGGGGATTGTATCTCGAACTGATATACTGCGTACTCTGCATGGAGAAGATTTTCCTGATGATCACCAGGTTCTGTTTGCATACAACGGTGAGATACAAGAGAATTTGAGTCACCTTATGACTGAGCGACTTCCTGCCCGACTGATGTCTATTTTGATGGTGGCGGGGGAAGCTGCTGAGGAGCACGGTGCCAGCATTTACTGCGTGGGTGGTTTCGTACGCGACTTGATTTTGCAGGTGCCCAACTTTGATGTGGACTTTGTTGTGGAAGGTGACGGGAAAAAAGTAATTCAAACCATGGCTCGGCGATTGGGAGGCAAGGAAAGAATACATGAGCGCTTTCACACGGCGGTTATTTTTCTTCCCGATGGGAATAAGCTCGATGTAGCTACCGCCCGCACCGAGTATTATGAATTTCCGGCAGCCTTACCTACGGTGGAAAAATCCTCTATCCGGGAAGACTTGTATCGCCGTGATTTTACTATCAATACTCTGGCGATCTGCCTAAACCCAGGTCGCTTCGGTAACCTGATCGATTATTTCGGTGGGAGAAAAGATCTGGATCAGGGATTGGTACGCATACTATATAATCTCAGTTTTGTGGAAGATCCCACCCGCATCCTGAGAGCTATTCGCTTTGAACAGCGCTATGATTTTACCATCGAAGCAGATACGCTACGCTTTGCTCAGGACGCGATCGATCGCAAGTTGTTGGGCAAGCTCTCCTATAAAAGGATATGGCAGGAATTGATATTGATATTGGGCGAAAAGGATCCTGTGTCTTCCCTGGAGCGCATGCAAGAAATTGGAGTGTGGAGCTATATTCTCCCCGAAGTAGATCTGTCTATTATCAAACGTACCACCTTAAAACGAGTCCCGGTCGTAAAAGCCTGGTGGCTAGGACACTATTATAAAATGGATGTAAGAACCTGGCTAATTTATGTCATGGTACTCTTATCGCAATTAGAAGAGGAACAGGTGGAACAGATAGTTAGTCGCTATAGTCTGGATTCCTATTCCCAGCAGGCTATCAGAGAATCTAGAATGGTGCCGGGAATAATCGAACAGCTAGGGAGATCTGAGGAACTGCCCCCCAGTTATATTTACAACCTAATAGGAACCTGGCACTCGGAAAGTGTGATTTATCTGCTGCTGTCTCTGCGGGACGAGCAGATTTGGGAGGCGGTGACCCGCTACCTGGATGCTCGGGATAGAGTGCGGGTAGAGACTAACGGGCATGTCTTAAAAGCCATGGGGATTAAGCCCGGCCCTATTTACAGTCAGATTTTAGGAGAGTTGTTCCGTTACAGATTGGATGGTCTGGTTACCAACCAGCATGAAGAAACTTCTCTAGTAAACCAATGGATAAAGGAAGGAAAATACGCAAGTGTTTAATTTGGATATCACTAGAATACTCATTTCCTTGCCGGCAATTGTGATAGGTTTGACTTTTCACGAGTATGCCCATGGCCGGATGGCTGATTATCTGGGGGATGACACTCCTTACTATCAAGGCAGGCTGACTCTCAACCCGCTGCCCCATATTGACTGGCTTGGGTTCCTGATGCTGATGTTGGCTGGATTTGGCTGGGCCAAACCAGTTCAGGTAAATCCCTACAAACTCCGTGGCGGAGTTAAAAAGGGTATGTTGTTAGTTTCTATAGCGGGACCACTTATGAACATACTGTTGGCTTTTCTAGCCATAATCGCATTACGGGTGGTTGCTCCTTATCAGGGAGTGGAATGGGCTAATTATACCGTTATGTTGCTAGAGCCATTGATATGGATAAATCTAGTGTTAGCAGTATTTAATCTGATCCCTGTTCCGCCTCTGGACGGATCGAAAATCCTAGCGGGAATTCTTCCTGACCGAGGTGCCTCCATAATGTATGCTTTGGAGCAGTATGGCATTTTGATCCTATTATTATTGTTGATGACCGGAGTAATATCTAAAGTTCTCCTACCGCTGATTCAGCTGCTATACTATTTGCTGGCGAATATCGTGTTCTATTTCTAAAGGGGGAGTCCAGTGACCTACCTGGTTGATATTGAGGCTTTTCATGGCCCTTTGGATCTCTTGCTGTTTCTGATCGAGAAAAATGAGCTGGATGTTTACGATATTCCTATCGCCTTTATTACTGATCAATATTTGCAGTATTTAGAGACTACCGGTGAGTTTGATCTGGAAAACATGGGCGAGTTTTTAGTAATGGCTACTTATCTGTTAAACTTGAAATCGCGCCTATTGCTGCCCCAGAGCAACAACACCACTGAGGATATAGAAGATGCCATCGATCCCCGGGAAGAACTGGTACAAAAACTGCTGGACTACAAGCGCTATAAAACGGCAGCAATAGAGCTGCAGCAGCGGGAAACGGGTCTAACAGAACGAATTTTTTACCGTGAGGTTAGCAGTGAACCAGGCAGGGAGGAAGAACTGATCGTTGATCTATCATCATTGATCAGAGCATATCGCACTGTCATGCGCCGCCTGCCTGTTGCTGAGCCAGAAGCAGTTATCCCAGAAGGTGATGTTAGTGTTAATGATAAAATGGATCAGATAATGGTGTTCTTGGCGGACAATGATGGTAAAACTAGCTTCAAGCATTTATTTACGATAGTGTCCACACGGCGGGAGGCCTTGGCCCTGTTTTTGGCTCTCCTGGAACTGATCCGTTTACAAAAAGTAAGAGCCACACAAAACATCCCTTGGGAAGATATACAATTAGAGATGTGGTGATGTAACTTGCTAATGCGCGACGAAATCAAAGCCGCTATCGAAGCCATCCTCTTCATGCGAGGTGATCGGGTGGGCGTTGAGGAACTGGTGGAGATATTGGATGTTCCGCTACTGGAACTGCGTGATCTGATGCGGGAATTAATAGGAGAATATTTTCAGCCGGGGCGCGGCTTGCAGATAATACCGGTAGATGATGGCTACCTGATGTGCACCAAAAGTGAGTATTCCGAGATACTGGCTCGGTCAGTGCGCCCGGTAAAACGCCGATTGTCGCAGGCGGCTTTGGAGACTTTAGCTTTGATCGCTTATCAGCAACCGGTTACTCGAGCAGAATTAGAAAGAACTAGGGGCGTAAAGGTAGATAGAGTGATCACTAATCTGTTGGAACGCGGTCTTATTGAAGAAGTGGGTGTCAAAGAAGTAGTAGGGAAGCCAATCCTCTACGGTACCACCCAGGAGTTTTTGCGGATGTACGGTCTAACCAGTCTTAGAGATTTGCCACAACTGGAGGAGTAGTGCTCATGGCAGATAAGTCTCTGGAAGAAGAAATAAAGGTAAAAGCTCAACAAGCTCGGCATTTGGCCAGATATATGAGCAGCACTGAGGATCTGGTAGAAAACCAAATACTCAAAGCTCAGCAGGAAGGCAAATTCGATAATTTGCCGGGAGCTGGCCAGCCTATTGACCTGGAGGAGAATCCCTATGAACCGCCTGAAATGAGGATGGCCTTTAAGATCCTCAAAGAAAATGATTTTGCTCCTCGCTGGATCGAGCTGGGTAAGGAAGTTGATCATGATCTGCAGTGCTTCTGGAAAGAGGTTGATTATTTTCGACGCTATACTCTCATAATGAAAGATCAGCCGCCAAATTCTCCAGCCCGCCGAAGATTTCAACGTAAAAAGGAAAACTTCTATTATGAATGTCAACTAAGTCTGGAAAGAATCAATAAGAAAATCCTGGACTACAATCTGCATTGTCCTACATATTGGGTGGGCCGACCCAACTTGATCGTAGAAAAGGAAATGGCTCAAGTAACCACTATGATCGAGTCAGCGATGAAATCCTAACCCTAAAAGTAAAATGTATAACCATAAGGTCAGTTTGGCAATCCTAACCAAGACAGGGGTGCTGTGCGATGCTGGCCTTTTTGATTTATTGTGCAGTTCTGGCACTCTTGGCTGGACTGCTATTGTTAATGCCAATACGAATAGATATCCATATCGTTTTAATCGTTGATCAGGAACAGAGGATATTGGATATAGAGATCCTTCCTCTGGGGAGAGAAAAATGGAAACAGCGACATCATCTACAGGTGCCACCCGGGCAACTGATCACTCTTGTGCTTGAAAAATTATCCCAAAAGCAGCGGCAATATAAGCCTCCAAGGTGGTTCAACAGTTTGAGCACCGCTCAAAAAATTATGGTTATGCAAAGAATAATGATCATACTTAAGCAGTTACTGTCAGCTACACACATCAAAGAGTTGGACTGGAGAAGCATTTATGGTGGTGAGGATGCTATGCTAACGGGCGTGATCACGGGTACATTATGGGCTGCTAAGGGTATGTTTATCAGTATGGTGAGCAGTTGGTGCCACCTGGAGAATATGTATATTGGAGTTGATCCTGACTTTAACCAGGAACGGCTCCGGAGTCGTTTTTCGGGAATATTCTCAGTCCGGCTGGCACATATTATTCTT
The DNA here is from genome assembly GCA_002305535.1 of Syntrophomonas sp. UBA1376. Classification (GTDB taxonomy): domain Bacteria; phylum Bacillota; class Syntrophomonadia; order Syntrophomonadales; family Syntrophomonadaceae; genus DTU018. The sequence continues at coordinate 54,362 of DBRE01000028.1, read as the reverse complement.
GTAGGTGCTCATATTATCGTATGGATGGTCAGGGGGTATTTTTATGGACGCACAGCAGCAAGGAAAGCAGCCCAACCACCCCATCGAGGGGTTAATGAAAACTGCTATGCAGAGTATTAAGGAAATGGTAGATGTAAATACCGTTGTAGGCGATGCCGTGGAGACTAATGACGGCACCGTTATCATACCTATTTCTCAGGTGGCCTGCGGCTTTGCCGCCGGAGGAGGAGAGTACGATCTGACTGATAAAGGAGGCAGCAATGAACTGCCTTTTGCTGGAGGCAGCGGTGCCGGAGTATCAGTTAAACCGGTCGGTTTCCTGGTGGTGCGCATGAATGATGTGCGTTTGATTTCCACCAACGGAAATCCCTTAGCTGAGCGCATGGTGGATCTGGCTCCGCAGATAATGGATAAACTGGAGACTATGATGCAAAAACACAGTCGCCCCCAGAGCCAATCGCCCCTCTCATAACAACCGAGTATCTAGTCTGAGCTAGGACGCATATAAGAACAGCCGCCATGTTTGGGGCTGTTCTATTTCTTTCTGAGCTATCATACCCTTCTACAAGAAATGTAGGAGGGATTAGCTTGCTAAATCTTATCTGGCTTATCCTGCTGGCTTCCGGTATAGTAGTTGCTGCCCTAAATGGAAATATTGAAGTAGTGACTGAAGCAGCCTTGGGCGCTGCCAAAGGGGCAGTAGAGGTGTGCTTTGACTTAGTAGGGGTCATGGCTCTATGGCTAGGAATTATGAAAATCGCCGAAAAGGGTGGTTTAGTTGCGGCTTTGGCTAAAATGCTGCGGCCTCTGATGGTGCGACTGTTTCCCAGTGTTCCCTCTCAACACCCGGCTATGGGCGCCATAATCCTCAACTTAAGCGCTAATATGCTAGGACTGGGCAATGCTGCCACACCATTTGGCATGAAGGCCATGCAGGAACTGCAGACCTTAAACAATGACTCCGATGAGGCTTCAACGGCCATGTGCACCTTTTTGGCTTTGAATACCTCCTGTATTACCTTGATACCTGCCACTATAATAGGTGTCAGGCTTTCCTTCGGATCTGCCAATCCTACCGAAATTGTTGGACCGTGCATATTTGCTACCAGCATTGCCATGACCATAGCGATCTCGCTGGATTACTGGTTCCGTACTCACAGTCGTTGGCGGAGGCCGTCTTGAAATGCTATTTACCATACTGAATGTTATTTCTGCCTGGGCTATACCATTTCTCTTGTTGGTTATTCCCTTGTATGGCTACCTGAAAAAAGTACCTGTTTATGAGAGCTTTGTTGAAGGCGCTCAAGAAGGCTTTGTCACGGCGGTCAAGATCATACCCTTTCTGGTAGGGATGATGGTGGCCATTTCTGTTTTTAGAGCCTCAGGTGCTATGGGCTATTTATCGCTGGTTTTGGAACCCTTGACATCTTTACTGGGTGCGCCTTCTGAGGTTTTACCTCTGGCCATAATGCGTCCCATGTCTGGCAGCGGAGTTCTGGGGATGGCCACGGAACTGATGCGAACTTACGGGCCAGATTCCTTTATAGGCAGATTGGCGTCAGTAATGCAAGGTACCACTGACACCACCTTTTTTGTTTTGACCGTATATTTTGGGGCGGTAGGCATAAAAAAGTACCGTTATGCCATCGTGACTGGCTTAACTGCTGATATAACTGGATTTATTGCCTCGATTTATATCTGCAATCTTCTCTTCAGGTAACACTTGACCTCTTTCTTGATCATTCTTTTCTTTTCCTCATCTCTTGGACAAGCTGGGCTGGAATAAAATCTTTTTGCCAAGGCAGAATAATTGTATTACTTACATATTAGCCTCAATGCCAGATGTTCAAATGCAGTGCTCAGCTATAACCTGGATTAGTGGTGCTTGTCGATGGCAAAATACGCTATAATGGCTATAGTGTATTCGGAGGTGGAAAAACTGGCACTTTACCGTAACGATGCGAATTGTTACCATTATACAGGGGACATACCGTGAAGTGATTCACACAGTGTTCATACAGAGTCCAGTGATTAATGGTAGCTTGCCTATTAACTGCATTATCTGGGAAGTTGGTAACAAGCTGTAGTGTTAATACAAAAATAAAAGCAGATCATATTTGACCATGGGAATTGTGGAAAGCAGCAACTAGGAGGAGATAATAACATGGAAGCATCGGAATCAAAATTTATTCATGCTGTTCCTAATTTTAGTGAAGGGCGCCGTACGGAAGTTATAGAAGCCATTGTTGGGGAACTAAGGGATATTGAAGGTGTTAAACTAATAGACTATTATCCTGATCCCGACTTTAATCGTACGGTAGTAGAGGTCATCGGTAAGCCGGAGACCTTAAAAGAAGCTCTGATAAATATGGCGGGTAAGGCTAGTGAATTGATCAATTTACAAGAGCAAAGGGGCAGTCACCCGCGCATCGGCGCCCAGGACACGATACCTATTTTCCCACTGGCTAACATTAGTCTTGAGGAGTGTATTGCCATAGCTGAGGAAATAGGCGAGGAGATTTTCAAGCGTTACCAGGTACCTATTTATTTTAGCGGTGAAAATGCTCGTAATGAAGAACGTAAAAGTTTGGACTTTATCCGTAAAGGTCAGTTTGAAGGTCTGAAAGAAGTAGCCCATCTGCCTGAACGAGCTCCTGATGTGGGACCTGCAGCTTTACACGATACTGCCGGAGCTACCATTGTGAGTTCGGCCATGACTGGCTTAGTGGCTGTAAACGTTGTTTTAGGGACCTCTGACTTAAACATTGCTAAAAGCATTGCTAGAGCTGTGCGGGGACCTAGCGGTGGTTTTAGTACCATTCGTTCGATAGGCTTGTATTTTGAGCAAAGAGGCCAGGTGGCGGTATCCATGAATATGTTTGATACTAACAAAACTCCTATCTATCGAGTATTTCAGTTGATAGAAGCTGAGGCCAATCGTTATGGGGTGCAGATAGTTGGGACTCAGATCATTGGAACTCTTCCCCAGGAAGCCCTGGTCAGTTGTGCTGAGCATTTTCTAAAACTGGAGAACTTTAATCGCGACCAAATTATTGAAAACCACTTGGTTGGTTTATGATAGCGAGCCAACGGTTTACTATACATCACAGTTGTTTGTTGAGGAGGCTTTAACGTATGAAAAGTGATATTGAGATTGCTCAGGAGTGTAGGATGGCTCCTATTGATCAAATCGGAAGATCACTTGGGTTGAGTGATGATGATCTGGAATTGTACGGCAAGTATAAAGCTAAATTGTCGCTGGATGTGTGGTCACGCATCCAAAACAAGCCCTCCGGAAAGTTGGTACTGGTTACGGCCATTACCCCTACTCCGGCAGGCGAAGGGAAAACCACCACCACAGTGGGATTGGGTCAGGCCCTGAACCGGGTGGGCAAGAAAGCCATAATAGCCCTTCGTGAGCCGTCCCTGGGGCCCAGTTTTGGTATCAAAGGGGGAGCTGCTGGGGGTGGCTATGCTCAGGTGGTGCCAATGGAAGACATCAATCTGCATTTTACCGGTGATATACATGCCGTTACTACAGCTCATAATCTTTTGGCGGCCATGTTGGATAACCACATACATCAGGGTAATGCTCTTAATATTGATCCCCGTCAGATAGTTTTCCGGCGGGTCATGGACTTGAATGAACGGGCCTTACGTAACATAGTGATTGGCCTGGGAGGCCGCATGGATGGTATTCCGCGTGAATCCGGCTTTGATATCAGTGTGGCTTCTGAGATCATGGCATCCCTTTGCCTGGCTACTGATTTAATGGATTTAAAAGAACGCTTTAAGCGTATAGTGGTAGCCTATACTTACGATGGTGAGCCAGTTACTGCTGATGACCTGAAAGCTGCCGGATCAATGGCTCTATTGATGAAAGATGCTATTAAACCTAATTTGGTTCAAACCCTGGAAAACACCCCGGCCTTTGTACACGGAGGTCCTTTTGCCAATATCGCCCACGGTGCAAACAGCATCGTTGCGACCCAAATGGGACTGAAGCTGGCTGACTATCTGGTTACCGAAGCAGGCTTCGGTGCTGACTTAGGCGCGGAGAAGTTTTTTAACATCGTCTGTCGCTATGGGAATCTGAAGCCTGATGCTGTGGTTTTGGTAGCCACCATACGGGCTTTGAAGAATCATGGCGGGGTAGCCAAAGACCAATTGGGTGAAAAGAACATGGAAGCTCTGGGAAGGGGTACAGAAAACTTACTGAAACAGATGGAGAACATCGGTAAATTCGGTGTTCCAGTAGTGGTAGCCTTAAATGAATTCCCCACTGATACTTCAGAAGAGATCGAATTTATCGTAAGTCGCTGTGAATCTTTGGGAGCTGAAGTAGCCTTATCCAAGGTGTGGGCGGAAGGTGGCGCTGGTGGAGAAGAATTAGCTCATAAAGTCATGGCAGCCGCTGAAAAACCCAGTGAATTCAAATTTCTCTATGATCTAAAACTCCCTCTCAAAGACAAGATACGCACTGTCTGCACGGAAATATATGGAGCAGATGGTGTGAACTATACCTCGGCAGCATCTAAGATGCTACAGCGATTTGAGGAACTGGGCTATGGGGAGTTGCCAGTTTGCATGGCCAAAACTCAATATTCGCTATCCGACAATCCTGATTTGAAAGGACGTCCCCGCGATTTTGAGGTAACCGTCCGTGAGGTGAGGCTGTCAGCTGGAGCCGGATTTGTAGTAGCCTTAGCGGGCACCATTATGACTATGCCTGGTTTAGGAAAAACTCCCGCCGCTGAAAAAATAGATATACTGGAAAGCGGCGAAATTGTAGGACTGTTTTAATGTAACCTCGCTGGTATAAAAAGAGGTCAGGCCTTGAAATACCTACTCATGTATGAGTAAATATCTCAAGGCCTGACCTCTTTTATTGTTCCATAGCTATTTAGAATTTATCAAAGCAAATAATTCTGCCCGGACTTCTGAGCGGGTTTCAAATAGTCCTCTAACGGCTGAGGTCACTGTTATTGACCCTGGCTTACGGATACCGCGCATGGTCATACACATATGTTCTGCTTCGATGACTACCCCTACTGCGTAAGGACTAAGAACATCATTTATACAATCGGCAATCTGTGAGGTCAAGCGTTCCTGCAACTGGGGACGGTGGGCGTACGCCTCAGCCACTCGGGCTAGTTTGCTTATCCCTACCACTTTTCCTCCTTTGGGAATATAGGCCACATGAGCCTTACCGTAGAAGGGAAGTAGATGATGTTCGCACATTGAATAAATAGGAATGTCTTTTACCAAAACCAGTTCATCATGGTATTCGGAAAAGCAGACCTGCAGAAACTCCTGTGGCTCAGTATTCATACCGGCAAATATTTCTTCATACATTTTGGCTACCCGTTTAGGTGTATTCTTTACCCCTTCGCGTTCAGGATCTTCACCAATAGCTTCCAGGATCATGCGCACCGCTTGTTCTATTTGCGGTTTGTTTATTTCATGTTTAGTCATATGTTAGCCTCCGGTGTTTAGGTTAATTATAATAATAACAAATATGCCCAGACTTATCCCTATAAATGTTTCTTACCCATAGTATTAACCTAGCTTCTACTACCTATTAAAACCAGTCTAATGGGGATTAGACCTTGAAATATTCACTCTTTTATGTCAACGTGGAACATAATACTTAATAGGATTATACTCCAATTAAGGTGAGGCATGGGGGCAATTCGAGATTAATGAAAAAGTATCTGTCTCGATGATGAAGTCGAAGAATTGTTATTCGTACCAGAAGGAAATATTCTTCGGTCGTTCCTCCCCCAGGATGACAATGTCCCCGCCTATGACCGAGAGGGATGTATGTGAGACTGGCCAAGTATTTAGCACATGCCGGGGTGGCTTCCCGCCGTAAGGCAGAGGAGTTGATTGTCAACGGGCAGGTGCGGGTAAATGATAAACTGGTTACAACGCCGGCATTTGAAGTGGATCCAATGTCAGACTATATAGAAGTGGACAAAACTCCGATCACACCTGAAACGAAGCAATATATCCTGCTTTATAAACCTGCCGGGTATCTATCCACCGTAACCGACCCCTTCGACAGACCTACCGTAATGGATCTAATCAGTGACAACAGACAGCGTTTGTATCCGGTGGGAAGATTGGACTTTGATACGGAAGGGCTTTTATTGCTAACTAATGACGGGGATTTCACCAATCAGATGATTCATCCCCGCCATATGGTTTCCAAACGCTATCAGGCTATTGTCAAAGGTAAAGTAAGACCTTCCCAATTAAAACGCTTGGAAACAGGCATTGAACTGGATGATGGTTGGACAGCTCCAGCTAGAGCAAAGATAATCATGTCGAGCGCAAATGAGACCACGGTGGAGATTGAGATTCATGAGGGGCGTAAACATCAGGTTAAAAGAATGTTTCAAGCTATCGGTCACCCGGTTCTACACCTGGTTCGAACAGGCTTTGGCAGCCTTAACTTAGATAATTTACGCATTGGACAGTATCGATATTTGACCCAGGATGAGGTTGAGCAACTATTAGCTCTGGCAACTGAGCCGTCTAAAAATGATGATGGTGGGGATAACTCTTGAAACTTATTTTTACTGGTCCTGGTAAGGGGAAAACCTCGGCCGCAGCTGGAATCGCCTTTCGTTCCTGGGGGCACGGACGCAAGGTGCTGGTACTGTTGTTCTTAAAAGACCAGCGCATCAGTGGAGAGTGGAAAGCCGCTCATTATCTGGACAGCCCTCGTCTGGTGGTAAAATCATTTGGAAGACCTTGTCCTTACCTTGGTCAAACCTGCTGTCCAGGGCAACAGGAGTGCATTGTAACCAGATCCAGATGGGAAATAGAGGATGAGGAGTGGGCTAGAGCGGGGCTTACCTTGGCTGAGGAGGAGATTAAGGCAGACAGGTGGAATTTAATCGTTTTGGATGAGATTCTTAACCTATGGTCAACTTGGCCTGCTGCGCAACCTCAGATAAAAAACATACTGAACGATGCGCCCACTGGATTGGATTTAATACTGACCGGACGTAGTTGCACCGCAGAATTAGTGGATTCGGCAGATCTGGTTACCCGGATGGAAATGATAAAACATCCTTATACATTGGGGGTTTTAGCCCGAGAGGGTATTGACTATTGATGAACGTTTTAGCCATGATTTGATTCACCCAGACCTTTTTATGGGATACTTAATGGGGGATGAAATAAATGGATGGTTATTTGTTATAATGGGATTAAGGGAACTGGGGGGCGGAAACAATCTGAGGCTGAGTGATCACCCCCATCATATAGAACCTTGTAAATAAAGTTATTAGCCCAAAGACCGATATAGTAAATAAAAAAGTATGGTAGCCTGATGCCTGACGAGTGCCGATGAATAATGCAGATGGGAGGCAGCAATCATCATGACTAAAATTAGAATGAAAGTTCGCTTTGACTACCTGGGCAAAACCCGTCAAGGGAAATTTTTCGGCGGTAAGAACGGCGTTCAAGTTGCAGAAGAAATCCGCCAACACAAGGTTTCCCTGGTGCGTAATGTTCCTATTCAAGGTATCTTTATTGAAGATATTGATATGAGTCAGGAAGTATACACTGTTTTGGATGAGGTTACCGGGAAGATGACCGCATTTGCTCCGGTTACCATCACCTATCTGGCCGATACTTTGGAAGATGCAGTCAAATTTGCTATGAAGGAAGAATTCCGCACTGTTGAGGTTCTGGAACCCGAGGATCTGACCTTGGCGCGTTTGGATATAGAGAGACTGCTGATGAAAGTCTGTGACGAAATGCATAATTACCGGTCATATCTGGAACGTAAACTGGATAACTGGAGATAAAGGAGGAATCCTGATGGGAAGGGTTTCCTTGGAGGAGATTGTTCAAGCAGTACAAGATCTGCCTTCTTTGCCGCAGGTAGTTTTAAGAGTAATGGAACTCACTGAAGAACCTGATTCTACGGCTCAGGACATCAACCGGGAGCTATCCCAGGATCAGGGTTTGACGGCTCGGGTATTAAAATTGGCTAACTCAGCTTTTTATAATTTCCCCCGCCGCATTGCTTCAGTGACCGATGCTACAGTATTGTTGGGATTCAAAACCATTCGTAGCATTGTCTTGGCGGCATCGGTTAATGAAATACTGTCCCAAGAGATGGAAGGGTATGCTCTAGAATACGGTGAACTGTGGAAGCACTCCCAGTCCTCAGCTATGGCGGCGCGTCTAATTGCCAGGCGGGTTAAATATCCTGGAGTGGATGTGACTTATACAGCTGCTTTGCTTCATGACACCGGTAAAGTAGTATTGAACAGTTCTCTCAAAGAGGCCTACCATGAAGTCCTGAATAAAGTGTTGAATAACAATACTTCGTTTTTGGAGGCTGAAGAATCAATCCTGGGATTTAATCATGCTCAGGTGGGGGCTAGAATAGCTGAAAAATGGAATCTGCCTCCCGAACTAGTAGAAGCCATCGAATTTCACCATGACCCTGATAATGCTCAGGTCAATCCCAAACTGACTGCTATCGTACATGTGGCTGATGCAGTCTGCGTGGCCATGGGAATTGGCATTGGAGTGGATGGTATGCTCTATCCCATTTCAGCTAAAGCCATGGATATTCTAGGTTTACAGGATACTGATATTGAAAGTATCATTTCGGAAATGACTGATTTATGCGCCGACCAGCAGAGTTTTAACATCTAAGGATGTAAGAGGGGACCGTTCTTTCGGTGATGTCAGGTAAGGCACCAGACGTTCTTGGCAGATATGACAGAAAGAACAGTCCCTTCTTGCATTCTTTTTCGGTGATGAACGGGAGGGAATTCTGAGCGGTGTTGAATACGCCAAAAACAATTGGAGAACCTGGATCTTTAGCCAGGTTGGGAGCTATACTGCAAAGCCTACCCCAAGTAGCTGTTATGCTTTCAGGAGGCATGGACAGTGCCTTTCTATTATGGGCCTGCACACATTTTCTTGATAAAAAGCATGTAAAAGCCGTTACATTTCGATCCCCGACCACTCCCCAGCATGAATTAGCGCGAGCAGTACAGACCGCTGAGCTTTTGCAGGTTGAGCATATTATCCTTAATACCCCCGAGATGGAAGACGAAAAATTTACTGGTAATGACTTATTGCGTTGCTATTACTGTAAACGCATCCGAGTAACTTATATGTTGCATAATATGGATGAGTTGACGGCAACGGTGTTGGATGGATCCCATGGGGACGATCTTAAGGAGTATCGACCCGGCATGAAGGCCCTGGATGAGTTTAACATTATCAGTCCGCTGTTGATGGCCGGTTTGGATCGTGCCAGTATTGTAGATTTGTGTAATTCCTACCATCTGCCCTTTACTGGATACCCCACCGAATCATGTTTGGCTACCCGCATCAAAACCGGGCAGCATCTTGATGCAGATCTGCTGGCTCGATTGGATGAATTGGAAGAAGCCATTCGTCTTTTGGGTGTTTCTTTGGTGAGAGCTCGGTACAATAATGGGGAGATACGTTTGGAAGTTAGACCGGAAGAAATCCCGGTAATTATCGATAAACGAGCTGATATAGTAAAAATAGCCCAGACTATGGGCTTAAAACCGATCGCATTGGATTTGAATGGGTATGGTGAAAAAGTAGGCGATAGTAGGGAGATTTTATTATGAGTAGGGATACTATCAAGAATCTATTGGAGCAAATAAAAAAAGGCTCTATGCAGCCTGAGGAAGTTTTGGATATCCTAATCAGCGAACCATATACCGATCTGGGATTTGCACGTATAGATGATCACCGTGCCTTGCGGGACAATTTCTGTGAAGTAGTATTCTGCCAAGGCAAAGAGCCTTCTCAGGTAGCACAGATCATGGAACATCTTGCCTTAAAAAATGATCGTCTGTTAGGCACCAGAGCCAGTGAGGAAGTGTTTCAGGCGGTACAGCAAATAATTCCTGATATTTGCTACCATCGGCAGGCACGTTTGCTCTATCGTCCTGCCCCCGGCTGGCAAACTGAACAACGAGTAGCGGTAGTGACAGCTGGCACAGCTGATCTGCCAGTAGCTGAGGAGGCAGCCCTTTGTCTGGAAACTATGGGGATCCCGGTGGTGCGCTTATTTGACGTTGGTGTGGCCGGTATTCATAGGGTAATGGACAATTTACCCCTTATTCGTGAAGTCCAGGTGGTGATCGTGGTGGCGGGAATGGACGGAGCCTTGGCCAGTGTAGTGGGAGGCTTGACCCATCGCCCGGTTATAGCGGTTCCCACCAGCGTAGGCTATGGAGCCAGTTTTGGTGGCCTGGCCGCCCTGCTCAGCATGTTGAATACTTGTGCACCGGGAGTAGGGGTGGTAAACATCGATAATGGTTATGGAGCAGCTGCCTTAGCCCGGGCTATCATTGAGACAAACCATGGATAATCTACCTCGAACGGGCATAAGATAGTGGAGAAACAGGCCCGGGGGTGATCCTTTGCGTAAATTTATCAACAGGGTGGAAAAGTCTCTGATCCACTTGATTGTCTTAAGCCTGGCAGCAGTAGTCTTAGTTCAGGGCTTAATGACCAGTGAACCATTTCGACTGTATCTTAGTTGGGGAGAACGACTGGAGGGTCAGATTGTTGAGTACCCTGCCATAGCTGAAAGTCCTAGCCACACACCACCTGCTGAAGTTGTTTCCCCGGACGCAGTATTGACCATAGCCATAGAACAGTATTCTGCTCTTCCTAAAGCTCTCATACTGGTCAATGGAAAAGAACGCACTCGTTTCGATGAGCGGGAGATCAGGCTGGAGGTTATGGCTGGTGACACTATTGAGATAGATTCCACTTCTTACGATTTTCCCATAAACTATCGCATCAAATCGGTATCTGATAACCTGGCTTTTCCTGCCAAGGATAATGTGTATACTGCTAATCACAGTCTGGTCATGGTTGGTAAGGTTATAGTAAAATGAGGAAAAACACAAGGTGGTAGGTAACAATGGAAATTGGTAGTAAGGTAGTGGCCACCTCAGCCATCAAAATGGCATTAAGCGCTACTCGTCAAGAAGAGATCGAATTGAAAAAGCAACTCTTAACTGAGAGTGAAGTACGGGCAGTAGCAGTTGACTATGGTGGTGAGTTTATCAGCTCAGTAGGGAAAATAGTAGAACGAGCAGTGGTAGCTGCCAAAAGGGAAGGCGTAATAAAGGATACCCATGCTGACGAAGGAGCGGTGGCTGGTGCTGCCAGAGAAGCTATCACCCAGATCATGCCTAAAGCCCTGGGTTTGAATGTAGGTGGCAAAATTGGCATAGCCCGTCATAATGACCATGTCAGTGTGGCCATTTTCTTGGGCATAGGTCTGCTCCATCTAGATGAGGTTGCCATAGGCCTGGGCCATCGTGCAGTCAATTAAGAGGGTAAGAGGAGTAAATAAACGATGTTCGTTCGTGGTATTCGTGGTGCCATCACTGTAGATAAGGATGAAAGAGCGTTGGTGCTTGCTGCTACCGGTGAACTGCTGGCTCATATGCAGAAGGAGAACAGCTTTGAGACGGAAGATGTAGCCAGTGCGTTGTTCACCGTAACTTCCGATATAAGGTCGGTTTTTCCAGCCGAAGCTGCCCGTCTTATGGGATGGGATAAAGTGCCTCTGCTCTGTTTTCAAGAAATAGAGGTTCCCGAGGCTTTACCTCTGTGTATAAGAGTCCTGGTCATGATAAATACCAACAAATCTCAGCAGGAGATTCGCCACATTTACTTAAAAGAAGCGCAGCGTTTGCGTCAGGATTTAAGCCTGGACTGATCAAGATCATATTCTCCCATCACCTTAATAATGACCCGTTTGCGGCGCTGTCCATCGAATTCGCCGTAAAAGACTTCCTGCCAGGGACCCAGGTCAAGTTTGCCGCTGGTGACTGGGACGATAACCTCATGATGCATCAAGAGGCTTTTCAGATGAGCATCTCCATTGGTCTCTCCGGTATGATGATGTTGGTGATTGGGTCGGAAAGGTGCCAATTTTTCCAGCATTTCATCCAGATCATGCAGGATACCGCTCTCGTTATCATTTACAAAAACAGAAGCGGTGATATGCATGGCACTGACCAATACCATACCTTCCCGAATTCCGCTTTTTTGCACAGCCTGGCTAACCTGATCAGTTATCCGTATATACTGGCGTTTCTTTTCAGTATTGAACCAAAGATACTCAGTATAAAACTTCACTAGTTCACCCCCTTACCATACAAATCATTTTTCAGCTCGGGAATACTTCAACTCATAAAGATCGCCACGGCGATGTTTAAGCAAGGGCATATCTCGGCGGACTTTTTCCATATAAGTAGGATCGAAAGCAGCGGTGATCACTTCTTCTCCGTTATCAGCCTCGGTCAAAATCTTGCCCCAGGGGTCTACGACCATGGAATGGCCCCAGGCATGGTAAGAAGCTGTCAAATTACGGGCTGGTGATGCCGCTGCTATGTACACCTGATTGTCCACCGCTCTGGTTCTCATCATTAATTCCCAGAAAGAAGGCCCGGATGACATATTAAAAGCTCCGGGAACCACTACTAATTGAGCACCTTCCAGAGCAGCCGCTCTACTCCATTCCGGAAAACGGATGTCATAGCAGATCATAACGCCAAAACGAAGACCCTGATAGTCTATCAAGGTTAGGTCATTTCCCGGGGTGATCACTTCTGATTCCTTAAAGGTAATAACACCATCCACATCAAACAGATGAACCTTACGGTGTTTTCCTAATAATTCCCCATTGCCACCAAATACATAGCTGGTGTTAAAGAGTCTTCCTGCGGTGTCCGTTTCTATGATAGAGCCACCCACCAGGCAGATGTTATAACGGGCCGCTGCCCGGGACAACATTTCGGTGGAAGATCCCGGAAATGTCTCGGCATAATACTTAAATCCAGCCGGTTCATAAGGAGCATGGAATACTTCCGGCAAAACGACCAGATTGGCTCCTTGTTCGGCAGCTATCTGCACCATTTGTTCCGCTTTGCGCAGGTTGAGTGATTTATCGTCTCCGACTTGCATCTGACAAATACCGATTACAATAGGCTGCTGCATATGATCCTCCTCGTGATGATTACTAAGCTGACTAAGCCGACAAGACACTTCATTTTATCATATTTTATCAAGACAAAAGAAACAGAGCTATAATTGGCCCAATATTACATATATTTGCATTTTCAGCCAATAGTAATGTAAACTAAAAAAGTCGGGGAAAACCCGTAGTCTTTCAAAGTCCACTCTGTCAGACCGTGATTTTCACCGAATAGTTGTTAGACGGAACAAAATAGGGGGGCTTATGAGTAGCCTTAAAAACACATTAATTGAAGTAGCTTATTCTATTCTGCCTATTACACTAGTGGTAGTGATTATTCAGATTGCCTTAAGAATGTCCTATGAGGATTTTGCTCGTTTTGCCGGTGGAGCAGTCTTAGTATGTATAGGATTAATACTTTTCTTTCTAGGAACCAAAATAGGCATCGTCCCCATAGGGAAAATGATCGGCGAATATTTACCCCAAACCGGCAAGCTGAGTATAGTAATACTGTTTGGCCTCTTGCTGGGTTTTTCTGTAACAGTAGCCGAACCAGATGTGCAGGTTTTGGCCATGCAGTTTAGCCAGGCATCCCAGGGAGCAGTACCAAAATTGATTTTGATCTCAGCGGTTGGGATCGGCGTGGCGGTTTATATAGCCTTAGCTTTGTTAAAACTGATAAAAGGATGGTCCATAAAATACTTGATAATAGCAAGCTACGTTTTAGTTCTTCTATTAGCATTATTTACTCCTGATAGTTATATCCCGGTTGCCTTAGATTCCGGCGGAGTAACTACCGGCCCTATGACGGTTCCCTTTATTTTGGCTCTAGGGGTTGGAGTGGCCTCGACTTTTGGTGGAAAAAGAGATAGCTTCGGCTTTGTTGGACTGGCTTCAGTAGGTCCTATCCTGGCTGTGCTGCTGTTGGGGGTTTTGTTCGGTTGATTATACTCAGCTTGTTTAGTGGTTTTACTACCACCCTTAAAGAAGTGGCTTTGGCTCTGGGCCCTCTGTTCATAATAGTTTGCTTTTTCCAGTTTTTTATCTTTCATTTACCGGGCCCAAAATTCTCCGATGTAGTTAAGGGATTCATACTTACCTTTTTCGGCATTGCCCTGTTCCTGCAGGGAGTGTATGCAGGCTTTATTCCCGCTGGCCAAAAAATGGGTATTATGCTCAGCGAATTATCCTATAACTGGATCCTTATACCGATAGGATTTGTTATAGGGTTTGTTGCCATACTGGCCGAACCGGCCGTACATGTCATGATCGACGAGGTGGACAAGGTCACCAGCGGATCTATCCCCGGGCCAGTATTGCTCTATTGTATGGCCATAGGAGTTGCCTTCGCAGTGGCACTGGCCATGGCCAGGGTATTATATGGCATACCATTGGCCTATATATTGATTCCGGGCTATATAGTAGCCTTCCTAATGATGCGCTATTGTAGTGAACAGTTTATTTCCATCGCTTTCGATTCGGGAGGGGTAGCCACTGGTCCCATGACGGTATCTTTCATAATGGCGATGACCATCGGAGTTGCTACCGCCATTGAAGGCAGAGATCCGGTACTACAGGGATTTGGAATGGTATCCTTGGTGGCTTTGGCACCCATATTGACGATATTGACGTTGGGGGTAATCTATAGTAAATTATCCAAAATTTATGATGAGGAGAATTCAAAAACTTGATACAATGAGCCCAGAAATATAATTAATAATTAGAATGAGGGAGGATACTTCATGGAAGGCATAGCCTATGATCTGATTGTTACGATTGTGAACAAAGGTCGGGCAGAAAAGGTTATGGAAGCAGCCAAGAAGGCCGGTGCAGAAGGCGGAACTATTTTGCATGGCCGTGGTAGCGGTGTGCACGAAAAAGCCAAGCTATTTGGAATAGTTATTGAACCGGAAAAAGAGATCGTTCTAACGTTGATCCCTTCTGATATCAGTCAGGTAGTACTGGAAAACATACTCAAAGAGGCGGATTTGAATAAGCCTAATAAGGGGATTGCTTTTGTACTATCCTTGGATAAAGTAGCCGGCATTAACCATGACTATTTAAGAAAGTAGACTGCTTGCGCCTAACCATGTAGTGATGTAAAATTAGCCCCGCGTTTTTCAGACACGGGGCTAATCATATTTTTGTATTAGGTAGCTATGGGTTTTCTATCATATCAAATTACGCTGCCGTGCCTCCCATTCCAGCTCGTCGCGGAATTGGGGATGAGTGATGGCGATCAGGTTACGAACCCGCTGGCGCACTGACTGGCCTTTGATCTTAGCTACCCCGTATTCAGTTATTACATAATCGGCACTGGAACGGGGTGTGGTTATGATTCCTCCCGGAGTTATTTGCGGAGCGATTTTGGAGATCAATTGTCCTCCACCTGATCTGGGCTGGGCAGTTGACTGGGTAGCGATAATCGAGACCCCTCCTCGGGACTGAAAAGCTCCATTAACGAAATCCACCTGTCCGCCCGGATGAGTGTACTGTTTCCAGCCCATGGATTCTGAACAGATTTGCCCGGTCAAATCCACCTGTAAACAAGCATTAATTGAAACTAGATTATCATTTTTGCCTATGATGTGTGGGTTATTAACAAAATCTACCGGGTGGAATTCAATGCCCGGATTATCATCCAACCAGTCGTATAACTTGCGGGAACCCATCGCAAAGGTGAATATGGAGCGGTAGGGCATAAAAGTCTTGCGGCGATTGGTGACAATACCTGCATCCCAGAGATCTTTCATGGTGTCACAGGCCATCTCGGAGTGAATACCGAGATCTTGCACATGGGTATCAAGAAAAGCCTGAGCCACTGCATTGGGGATACTGCCGATGCCCAGCTGAATAGTGGAGCCGTCTTTGACGAATTCAGCACAGTATCGGCCGATAGTCATTTCCTCCTCAGAAATGGTGGTGGTTTCAGGCAAAACCGCCAAGTCTTGATCTTGTTCTACGATAGCATCTATTTCAGAAATGTGAATATAGTTGACTCCTCGGCTACGAGGGACTTGATTATTTACCTGGGCCAATACCACATAACGATCATCACCCTCGCGACGCCGACGGGCAGCATTCTGAGCAATGGGCAGAGTCGCATCGGCACCCAGACCCAAACAAAAGTAGCCATGTTTATCCATGGGTGTCACCATCAGCATTGCCACATGCATAGGCCGATAGTTCTCATCAGTGTATATCTTGGGAAGCTCATAGAAACGGTTGGGAGTCATGGTGAAATCTCCACTGACTACCCGGTCACGGCTGGAAGTTGGATACCCGCAGTCAACCTTGATATTAGTGGCACGATTAAGCTTGACCCAGGTATTCTGGGGATAGATATCGACGATATGGTTGATAGTGATATCCTCCACCTCAGGCTCTCTGTCCACCAGCGCATCTACCAGAGCTAGTGGCACCGGAACCGCTATGCCGATCCAGACTTCAGTACCGTTCTTTACCATCTTGACAGCCTGTTGGGCAGTCATCAGTTTCTGCTTATACATCTCCTTGAAGTTCAACCTTTTCACCCCTTCAGTATAAATCAACAATTAGGATCAATTATACTGCCATCCCCCTTTGGCAGAAAACCATATGCCCTATAAACTACTGGTCAAACAATATAAACAATTCTATATATTTTGGACTATCCCTGCTATTTCTTGTCTAATGGAGGAAGAATAGCGATAAATAAACAGAATAGATTGATTAGTGACTCCCTCTAGGTTCATAATAATGAGAGTAGAATCTATAAAATGAGTGAAATTGTTGTACCAGGTGTTATAGAATGGTTTTATGGTGAAAGAGATGAAACCTTTTCGATTGGCATCCAGAGAAACTAAAAATGAGGATACTATTGTTCGGGTCACGGGCCCAAGGGAATCGATCAACATTGGCGAGGGATACTGTACTGTCATAGCCGGGCCATGTGCTGTCGAAAACCGGGATGACTACGTGACTCTTGCCCAATTTTTGGCCAAATCCGGTGCGCACCTGCTGCGAGGGGGTCTGTTCAAGCCGCGAACCTCACCCTATTCCTTCCGTGGTTTGGGAAAAGAAGGTCTGGAAATAATGAAAGATGCCCGGGCAGCTACCGGTTTGCCAATAATAACCGAGGTTATGGATGTCCGCGACCTGGATCATTTGGTGGGTGAAGTTGACATCCTGCAAGTGGGCAGCCGCAATATGCAAAACTATGCCCTTTTGGATGAGCTGGGACAGGTGGGTACCCCTATACTTCTCAAGCGAGGTTTTTCAGCAACCATCGAGGAGTGGCTACTGGCTGCGGAATATATTTTAGCCCAGGGCAATCCTCAGGTGATACTATGTGAGCGGGGCATCCGCACTTTTGAACCATATACCCGTAATACAGTGGATATTGGCGCGGTAGCCTTAATTAAGAAACTATCCCATCTGCCTGTGCTGGTCGACCCCAGTCATGCTACCGGTAAGTGGGACATGGTGATTCCTGTGGCAAAAGCAGCTGTGGCAGCAGGGGCGGATGGAGTCATGGTCGAGGTTCATCAGGATCCGGATCAGGCTTTGTCAGATGGGAAACAGTCTCTGACCAGGGATAACTTTATAAAAATGGTTGACCAGATCAGCCGACTTGCTGATCTGGAAAATAAAAAGATTAACACCCGGTAACTGGTTGATTTTGTTACCGGGTGTTTCTTCTTGTCATTCGGATAAGCATAGCGGTACAATTAGAAAAGCAATTGCCTAGTGTTTAGCACAGCAATAATTTAGGTGAAAAAGGGAGGCGGAACTTTTGTTGGGTTTGAAGAGGAGGAACTATGTTGTTTTGATTGCCATGGTGCTCATAATGAGCCTGCTGGCAGTCGGATGCGGAGGATCGCAGGATCAAAATGCGGGCCAGGATGCAGCCGATTCTGATGTGATAAAGATCGGTGTGTTTGAACCCCTGACCGGCGTTAATGCTGCCGGTGGACAAATGACCCTGGAGGGTATTGAACTGGCTAAGGAAATGTATCCTGAAATCCTTGGCAAAAAGGTGGAAATCGTAACCGTCGATAATAAGAGTGAAAAACAAGAGGCTGCCAATGCGGTGGAAAGATTGATAACTCAAGAGAAAGTCAACCTGATCATAGGCAGTTATGGCAGTTCACTTGCTATGGCTGGTGGACCTATCGCCAAACGCGAAGGCACTCCGGTTATTGGATGCTCCCCCACTAATCCCGCAGTTACCCTGGACAATGATTTTTATTTCCGTGTTTGCTTCATTGACCCCTTCCAGGGCACGGTAATGTCCAATTATGCTACTGAAACTTTAGGTGCCAAAACTGCAGCGATAATCCAGGATGTGCAGCAGGATTATTCCGTGGGACTGAGCAACTATTTTGAAAAAGCCTTCAAGGCGACCAATGGAGATGCAGCCATCGTTGCCAAACTCAATTATAATACCGGAGATAAGGATTTTTCTGCTCAATTGACAGAAGTAAAATCCAAGAATCCTGACGTGATATTTGCCCCCGGCAACTTCCTGGAATGTGGAATCCTGGTAGCGAAAGCTCGGGAATTGGGCATCAATGTTCCAATCCTGGGTGGCGATACTTGGGAAGCTGAAGAATTCTTGAATCAGGTAGTGGACTATCAGGATATCTACTTCAGCACTCATTTTACCGCTGAAGAACCGGTAACCGAAGTATCCACAACTTTCCTGGAAGCCTTTGCCCAGAAGTATCCCAACAAAGAGGTCAATGCTTTTGCTGCATTGGGATTTGATACCTACATTTTAGCTAAGGATGCTATCGAAAGGGCTAACTCAGCTGATCCCCAGGCTATTCGTGATGCACTAGCTGCAACTAGCGGATTTGAGGGAGCTACCGGCATAATTACTCTGGATGCCAATGGTGACGCCACCAAGACCGCAGTTATCAAAAAAGTAGAGAATGGTCAGTTTGTCTACGAAGCCAAAGTGGATCCTAAATAGGAATTAAATGTAAGCATACTCCCCTTCGGGTTTGAGGGGGAGTATGTCTTTGTAAACAACTTTTTTACAAGTCCTGCTTTATTAGGAAGTTTAACACAAGGAGTGGGTTGGCTTGTCTCCTGACATTTTCTTGCAAAACGTTGCCAACAGCATAACTTTGGGCAGTCTGTATGCATTGATAGCCATAGGCTATACCATGGTATATGGCATCATTCGTTTGATAAATTTTGCTCATGCAGATCTGTTGATGGTGGCTGCTTACATTGCTTTCTACGGTATGCTGGTATTCACATTGCCATGGTATATTTCCTTTGCCATTGCCATTGTGCTTACTACATTGCTGGGCGTTACTATTGAACGGGTTGCCTATCGTCCGCTGCGCAGCGCTCCGCGAATATCTGTACTGATATCTGCCATCGGCGTTTCGTTTTTATTACAGAACCTGGGGATTGTGGCCTTAGGTGCCCGACCCAAACCCTTCCCACGTCCCGATGATCTGGTATGGAATATTCAGTTAGGTAATGTTTCGTTTCTGTCCTTGACCATACTTATTCCCGTTGTTACCATAATCCTGCTCCTCATGGTTACCTTTATGGTCAAAAAAACCAAGATGGGTATTGCCATGCGAGCTGTTTCCCGTGACTTTGAAACTTCCAGTCTGATGGCTGTTAATGTCAATAAAGTTATTGGTGCCACCTTTGCGGTCGGTTCGGCTCTGGCAGCCATAGGGGGCATCATGTGGAGCATGCAGTATCCTCAGGTAGATCCACTCATGGGGCTGTTTCCCGGGCTTAAGTGCTTTATTGCTGCAGTAATGGGCGGTATTGGCAGTATTCCCGGAGCAATGATCGGTGGTTTCATATTGGGGATCTGTGAAGTTATGTTGGTAGCATTTATGCCAGAACTGTCAGGTTATCGAGACGCCTTTGCCTTTGTAGTGCTTATTCTGATCCTGTTGTTCAGACCGGGTGGAATTCTCGGTGAAAACGTAGTAGAGAAGGTGTAAAGATGGACAAGCACGCGAAGTTGAAATTCATATTAACGCTGCTGGTTGTGCTCGTGTCCTTCGGAGCACTGTATATAGCCCAGGGTACCATGAACAGTTTTTATATCCGGGTCTTAAACCTGGCAGCTATCTATGCCATACTGGCTTTGAGCCTGAATCTTATCCTCGGATTTACAGGGATGTTTTCATTAGGACATGCCGGGTTCATGTGTATCGGCTCATATGTGGCAGGTATTCTCACTATGTCACCAGCTAGCAAAGAAATAATTTACTTTATGGAACCGATCCATCCGCTACTGGCCAATGTGCAGTGGCCGATATTGCCGGCCATATTGTTAGGCGGAATCATTGCCGCCCTGTTTGGATTTATGATCGGATTTCCGGCCTTGCGTTTGCGGGATGATTATCTGGCTATAGCTACTTTGGGCTTCGCGGAAATAATACGCATTGTAGTCACCAATGTGATCCCTATTACCAATGGGGCTTTGGGATTAAAGAACATTCCTTCCGTTGACAGCTTGCTGGTTTATTGGGGCTGTGCCATAGTTACACTCATAGTTCTAATGAGAATCATCAACAGTAGCTGGGGTTATGCCTTTAAGGCTATTCGCGACAATGAAATAGCGGCCCAGGCTATGGGTATCAATATATTCAAGCATAAACTCCTGTCGTTCACTATTGGTGCGTTTTTTGCTGGAATTGCCGGAGCGCTGATGGCTTTCTTGATCACCTCCATCGACCCGACCATGTATCGCTTTACATTTACCTTTCAGATTCTTTTGATAGTCGTTCTCGGAGGGATGGGAAGCTTGAGTGGATCGGTGATTGCGGCAGTTATTTTTTCCATCCTCATGGAGGTTCTCCGTTTCGTAGAGCAGCCTATGAATCTACTGGGATTAGAAATATCCGGTATACCGGGAATGAGAATGGTTATATTCTCACTGGGGCTCCTGTTGATAATCCTCTTCTACCGACGAGGACTGATGGGGACTAATGAATTTAACTGGAACTGGGTCTTAAATCGGTTAGGTATTAAGACTTCCCACCAGGGGAAACGGGGTGAAGCAAACTAATGGCGGAATTACTACGTACCGAACACCTTAGTATGGAATTTGGTGGATTGCGAGCCGTTTCCGATTTGGCTATAACCATTTCAGAAGGTGAGATCATAGGTTTGATCGGGCCTAATGGGGCGGGAAAAACTACGGTTTTTAATGTTATTACCGGAGTGTATCGACCTACCACTGGCAAGGTAGTTTTCGCCGGTGATGATATTACCGGTTGGCGGCCGGATCAGATCACAGAACGAGGTATAGCCCGTACCTTTCAAAATATTCGTCTTTTTGAAACCATGAGTGTTCTGGAAAACGTTATGATCGCCAAACATGTACGGTTAAAGGCGACCCTTAGCGAAGCAATTCTGGGTTTGCCCCGCTATGGAAAGGCCCGTCAGCAGCATTACCAGGAATGTCTGGAATTACTGGAGAAGGTGCAACTAGACGATGTGGCTTTTGAACAGGCTACTTCATTGCCTTACGGAAAGCAACGCCGCCTGGAGATCGCCCGGGCTTTGGCTACCGAACCCCAACTGCTGCTTTTGGATGAGCCAGCGGCAGGCATGAATCCCCAGGAATCTTTGGAGTTGATGGAGTTTGTCAAACGTATTCGCCAGGAATTTGACCTGACGGTATTTATGATAGAACATCATATGGAAGTAGTTATGGGCGTTTGCCAGAGGATCTATGTACTGGATTATGGGGTGACTCTTGCAGAAGGCAACCCGGAAGAGATACAAAATAATGAAAAGGTCATCGAGGCCTATCTGGGGGCGGTGGATATAGATGCTTAAAATTGAAGAGCTACAGGTTTTCTATGGAGGGATCCATGCCCTGAAGGGGGTAAGCCTGGAGGTACCGAAAAACAAGATCATCAGCTTGATTGGCGCCAACGGAGCCGGGAAGAGTACCACTCTGCGGGCTATCTGCAATCAGGTTCCGGCTGCGTCCGGCAAGATATATTTTGAAGGTGAAGATATTACCGGCAAGCCTACCGTCGATATAATCAAAAAGGGTATCACACTGGTTCCAGAGGGGCGCCGGATATTCGCGAATTTGACAGTGATGGAGAATCTGCAAATGGGCGCTTATGCCCGCAAGGATAAGCCTGGCATTCAAAAGGATCTCCAAAAGGTGTTTGAACTTTTTCCTCGCCTGAGAGAAAGAGAGTGGCAGGTAGCTGGCACCCTGTCCGGCGGTGAACAGCAGATGTTGGCCATCGGCCGTGCCTTAATGTCACGCCCCCGTCTTATAATGATGGATGAGCCGTCTCTAGGATTAGCTCCTTTACTGGTCAAGGAAGTATTTCGCATTATTATGGATATCTATAAGGATGGTATGACTATTTTGCTTATTGAGCAAAATGCCACCGCCGCTTTGAAAATATCTGATTATGGTTATGTACTGGAAACCGGTAATATAACACTGCAAGGGCCAGGTAAGGAACTGGCTGATAATGAAGAAGTGAAAAGGGCTTATTTAGGTAAAGCCTGACATCAGAAAACAGCGGGAAAGAGCAAGAGTTTTCTATGTAGTATATTGAACAGACATGGGGCGTCCGAACCTGAAAGACGCCCCATGTTTTTGCTTTTATACTACTGAGATATCAGGGGCTATATAGTTATTATTACGGATCATGAAAACAAAAATGGCGGCTAGGGCTCCAAAAGACGCAACCGCTAAGATCGTATAGAGCAGGGGGGTATTTTCTGTGGTATAACGACTGAAAAGAAGATAGAGAGCTCCGATGGCCACTACCAGGCTGGCCAGCGAAAAGATAGGCCCGAGCACCGGAATCAGGGAGAGAACCCACAGCCCGAGTATGGCTCCCAACAGGTACAGTCCGGGCTGATCAGCAGTGAAATCTCCTAACTTTACCGGGCCGATTACTTCTCCCAACGTGTAGAATTGGGCGATGGGTATCCAGGCCAACCAGGCGTTGGGAATGCCGCGGCGGTTCGCCATAGTATACAGTCCCAGGGAAAACAGTACGTAAAATACTAACGCCAGGATCACGAGCAACAACCCAAATATACCTGCCGCTAATAATAACCCCAAGCCTTGCGCTTCAGTCACTAGAAAACCACTCCCTTCCAAATACTTCTTTTTCTCTTCTATTGCTATGCCGTAATTTCCTGCCAATACTCTATGTTAGTCCTGAGTCTAATGTGCTGATGTGTGAAATAATAATTCTCCTAATAACGGTTAATTAGTCCTTGCGCCCCTAAACTGAATAATGCTATTCTGGTTATGTAGGAAAGTAGGAAGTTACTTAAAATTGTAGTATGGTAGGATGGTGGGAATAGGTACCATGGGAACCATGGGCGCTTTTCGCCATGGTTTTTTCTTTTTTCTCACCACCCTTAGGAGAAAGGGAGTTGGAAGATAATGATTATTGTAATGGAAGCTCAGGCTACGCCTGCACATATTCAGCAGGTCAGCAGCAAACTGGAGGAAAAAGGGTTTCAGGTTCACCTGTCCCAGGGAGTAGAGAGAACCATAATCGGTGCCATAGGACAGAAGACTACTACTACCATGGAACTTTTTGAAACCCTTCCCGGAGTAGAAAAAGTAGTACCCATTGCTCAACCGTTTAAAATGGCTTCTCGTGAGTTTAAGCCCGATAGCAGCCTCATAGAAGTGGGCGGACAGATGATAGGCAATGGACAGGTGCAGATAATTGCCGGACCCTGCGCAGTGGAGGGTCGCTCCAAGTTTCTGGAAGTGGCTCATGCGGTAAAGGAATCTGGGGCAACCATGCTGCGCGGTGGAGCATTTAAGCCGCGCACATCACCCTATGCCTTTCAGGGGTTGGAGCATGAAGGACTCGAGATATTAGCGGAAGCCCGGCAAATAACGGGTCTGCCTGTGGTTACGGAAATAATGGATCCGCGCTTGGTCAACGAAGTAGCCGATTATGTTGATATCCTGCAGGTAGGTGCCCGCAATATGCAGAATTTCTTTTTGCTGCGCGAACTGGGGAAAATCCAGCGCCCCATTCTTCTTAAGCGAGGGCCTTCTGCCACTATAGAGGAGTGGATCATGGCGGCTGAATATATCATATCCAGTGGTAATGAACAGGTCATCATGTGCGAACGGGGCATTCGCTCATTTGAGAACTACACCAGAAATACTCTGGATCTAAGTGCAGTACCATTGATCAAACAGTTGACCCATCTACCCATCATAGTCGATCCCAGCCACGGTACCGGCAAGTGGAAATTGGTAGAGCCGATGGCTTTGGCGGCTATTGGTGCAGGTGCCGATGGGGTGATGGTAGAGGTTCATCAGAATCCCAGCGAAGCTCTTTCCGATGGACCACAGTCTTTGACTCCCGAAAATTTCGCCCGTCTGGTCACCCGGGTCAACAAGATGGTCATGGCCTTACGGGCTACGGAGAACTGATCATGAGCATTACTGTAGCTATCATTGGTACTGGTTTAATAGGGGGATCTCTGGGCTTGGCATGGCATGAGTTACCTCAGGTCAGTACAATCATCGGTATCGACAATGATGAGGAATCGCTGCACAAAGCCCTGCAAATGGGGGCTATTGATGAGATGACTTCTTTGGAAAATGGAGTAGAGCGAGCGGATGTCGTGTTTTTATGTACGCCGCTACAGACCTTTCCTGGAATAATCGCCCAGGTTGCTCAACACGTCAGGCCAGGAACATTGGTAACTGATGTGGGCAGTACTAAACAGAAGGTCATGGAATGGCTGGGATGCCTGCCGGATGGCGTTCACTTCATCGGCGGTCATCCCATGGCCGGATCTGAGATCCAGGGCATCCAGGGCGCTGACCGATATTTATTGGAAAATGCTGTCTATATCTTGACTCCCGGGCCCACTGTTCCTCCGGAGACTTTGGAGCTGTTAATTGAATTGTTGGCGGCTACCGGTGCTAAAATTAAGATTATGGAACCGGCTCAACATGATAAAATGGTAGCCTCGGTCAGTCACCTTCCTCATCTGGCCGCAGTAAGCCTGGTGAATTTGACTGAAGGTCAGCCTGATCTATTGATGCTGGCGGCTGGAGGTTTCCGTGATACAACGCGAGTAGCATCTTCAAGCCCTGGCCTGTGGAAAGATATTCTGATCACTAACCGGTCAGCGGTTGTACAAGGTTTGGATAAGTTTATGGCACAATTAGCCAGGCTGCGGGCAGCCTTGGAGAAGGGCGACCAGGAAATGCTAATGGAAGACCTGACCCAAGCCCAGACAATTCGCGCTCAAATACCCCATGGCCAGAAAGGCCTCCTGCCGACTATGTGCGATGTGATCTGTATTGTTCCCGACCGGCCGGGGATCATCGGTGAATTAGGCAGGATCTTGGGCAATCATGATATCAATATTGCTGATATTGAGATTTTACGGGTGCGTGAAGGAGATGGAGGCACAATCCGTCTGGGAGTTTCCGATCTGCCCGATGGGCAAAGGGCAGTACAGGCCCTGCAAGATGCTTCGATAAAAGCCTGGATAAGATAGGGGGAAAACAATGCGCAGCACAGTTAATAAGGTGTCGTACTTGCGGGGCGAAGTCGAAGTGGCACCCGACAAATCCATTTCTCATCGGACGGTGATTCTATCAGCTTTAGCTGAAGGACGTAGCCGGGTGAAGAATTTCTTGCAGGCTGAAGATACACTTACTACCTGTAGCTGTTTGCAGTCACTGGGACTTTCTATACAGCTGCAGGATAATGAACTATTAATTGACAGTCCGGGTATAAACCAGCTTAGGGAACCAGAGGTGGTACTGGATTGTGGTAATTCGGGCACTACCATGCGGTTATTGGCCGGATTGTTAGCCGGAAGGCCTTTTACAGCTGTATTGAGCGGTGACGCATCCCTGAACAAACGGCCTATGCGGAGAGTTTTGATTCCCTTGTCGTCAATGGGAATGCGCTTTATGGCCAGGCAGGATACTTATCCGCCTATAGCTGTGCAGGGTGGAAGCCTGCAGGGGATAGAATACCAGATGCCTGTGGCGAGTGCTCAGGTAAAATCTGCCCTTTTATTAGCTGGGTTACAGGCCGCCGGGGTCACCACTGTGCTAGAAAATGCTCTTTCCCGGGATCACACGGAACGCATGCTGGCTGCCATGGGAGCCCAAATAGAGCGACAACCTGGGCGAGTAAGGGTGGTTCCCGGCGCAGAGTTGTCTCCCCAGGACTGGGAAGTCCCCAATGATATCTCCTCGGCAGCCTTCTTCCTGGTAGCTGCTTCCATTGTACCGAATTCAGAGATCCTCTTAAAACAAGTGGGCGTCAATCCTACGCGGGACGGCATCTTGGACGTTTTGCGCTCCATGGGTGCCGATCTGGAAATTATAAACCCCCACACGGCGGGTGGTGAACCGGTGGCTGATATCTTGGTGCGAACGGCGCCCTTGCGGGCGGTAGAGATCCAAGGGGACATCATGCCGCGCCTTATCGATGAACTGCCTGTGATTGCTGTAGCTATGGCTGTTGCTGATGGTACTTCGGTTGTTCGTGATGCGGAGGAACTACGCGTGAAAGAAACCGATCGCATTGCCGCTATCACTTCGGAATTGAGCCGCCTGGGAGTGGCCATCGAAGCGACCCCAGATGGTTTTGTTGTTGATGGCACTAAGTCTTGTTTGCGTGGAGCAACTGTAAATAGCCATGGGGATCATCGTATAGCCATGAGTCTGGCCATAGCTGGCTTGATTGCCGATCAACCCACTTACATCGACAATGCTGAAGCGGTCAATATATCTTATCCTGAGTTCTGGAATACCATCCAAACCTTATCTCGCTAGCGTAGTGTTGGAACTTTTGGCCTGTAAATTGCACCCTGCGGGTACTCCTGATGCCGCGAGTAATGATGCAAAAGCCTCCCCTACATCTAAGGAAGAGTTTTCATTCATCGTGGTGCGCTTAGCGCGGTGCAAATTCTGAGACGAAGTCGAAAGAATCTTTACATGCTGAAAGGAAAGATCCTTCGATCGTTCCTCCCTCAGGATGACAATAAGTAAAGTTGTTCAGTTATTACTCTACGTGGACAAAGGCATATAGGCCACTTTTGCAGCCTCGTCAGGTTCTTCGAATGAAGCTTCGATCATATCTATTAGGATAAGAAGTACAGCAGAGGGCGCAAGTGGATGAATCGCCCCTGGACTTGCGAAACTGGTTTTCTTTTATATGGCCTGATATGATAAAATGAATTGGAATATAGCTGGGTGGTTTATTAGATGAAGATTGCGATTGATGGTCCTGCCGGGGCAGGCAAAAGCACTATGGCTAGGACATTAGCCGCCAAATTGGGTTATTTGTATATAGATACTGGCGCCATGTATCGAGCCTTAGCCCTCAAGGCACTAAGAGCAACACTCAACCTCAATGATCCTCAGGAACTGTTGGATCTTGCCCTCCACACTCAAATCTGTTTCGAACCAGATCATCAGCAGCAAAAGGTAATATGTGACGGTTTGGATGTTACCGAGGCAATTCGTTCGCCTGAGGTGAGCTCAGTGGTTTCCCAAGTAGCCGCTCATCCCGACTTACGCAAACAAATGGTCATCATGCAGCGTGATATGGCCAGTAACCATTCTGTGGTCATGGATGGTCGGGATATCGGGGAGTGTGTTTTGCCTGATGCTGACTATAAATTCTATGTTACTGCTAGCCTACAGGAACGCGCTCAACGGCGGATCAGAGAACTGCAAGCCAACGGCTATGAGGTAAATGAGGAAGAGATCAAGAAAGATATCGAAAACCGTGATTATACTGATTCTCATCGGGAAGTGGGAGCCCTGAAAATACTGCCTGATTCCATCATTATTGATACTAGCGATTTGACTATCGAAGAAGCGGTGGCTAAAATTCTAAGCTTTATAGAAGGAGCGCAGAAATAAGAGATGTTTTACAGAGTTGCACGAGTTCTAGCGCGAATTTTTTTCATGTTACTGGGATTGAAATCCAGCGGACTACATAATCTACCTATGAAGGGCCCGGTAATAATAGCGGCCAATCATGTTAGCATGTGGGATCCGTTTGTAGTAGCTGTAGTTATACCGCGTCCTATTCATTTTATGGCCAAGTCGGAGTTCTTTGAATGGACCTTATTAGCCTGGCTCCTGGATAAAGTAAATGCTTTTCCAGTACATCGAAAAGCCGGTGATCGCACGGCTCTGCGCCATGCCATAGCTGTATTGGAGGAGCAAGAGGTCTTGGGGATTTTCCCGGAAGGACTGCGCAACCGTTCCGGAGAACTAAAGGCCAAGACAGGAACAGCCATGATCGCAATGAAGACTGGTGCCCCTATTGTCCCGGTGGCCTGTGTGGGAACAGATCGTTTTTTTCCATTGGGTTGGTTGCACCCTTTCGAAGTGCGGGTGGGAGAACCTATACTTATGACGGACTATAGCGGACAAAAGGTAAAATCGGCGGTTCTTGATACAATCAGTGAACAGGTCATGACTGAAATCGAAACACTTTTGCTAAAATAAGCAGGATTTTTTATACTAATACGAAATACCTAAATTGTAAGGGACTTGTGAGAGGGCTGCCATGCAGATTATAGTTGCTCCCAACGCAGGATTTTGCGCTGGCGTAAGACGGGCCATCAAAATTGCCCATCAATATGCTGAGCAGGACGGGACTTATTATACCCTGGGTCCCATAGTCCATAATGATGCCGTCGTAAGATCCCTGGAGGAAGTGGGTATCAGTCCTATTGACAGCCTGACAGATATAGATAATTCCACGACGGGCATAATTATTCGTTCTCATGGAGCACCAGCGGCTATATGGGATGAGGCCCGCCAACGAGGAATAGAAGTTATTGATGCCACCTGTCCATTGGTTAAAAGAATTCATGATTTAGTCACTTCTCTTCGAGAACAAGGGTATGTTATTATTGTATACGGTGATAGCCATCACGCTGAAGTTCAGGGTATAATAGGGTGGGCTCAGGGGGCTGTGGTGGTAGCCAACACCCTAGAGGCCAGCCGGATTCAACCGGTCAGCAAGCTGGCTATTGTGGCACAGACTACTAAGAATGAGAGAGAATACTTTGCGGTAGTTCAGGAACTAATGCCCAAAGCTAATGAAGTTAGGATTTTTAATACTATTTGTTCGGCCACTCAAATCCGTCAGGAATCAGGACGCAGTCTGGCCGACCAGGTTGATTTGATCCTGGTAGTGGGTGACCGCAAGAGTTCAAATACGAATACTCTATTTAAGGAGTGTTCAAATACCGGAGTCCCAACTCATTTAATTCAATCAGCCGAGGAGATTTTGCCTGATTGGCTTAATGGGGTTGGCCGGGTGGGGGTAACCGCCGGGGCTTCTACTCCGGATTGGAAGATCAAGGAGGTAGTGGATAGGATGACAATGTTTGACGAACAGGAAAACCAGGAAATGAACCAAGAAAATCAGGATCAAATCCAGGAGGATCAGGAAGTGAACCAGGAAAACCAGGATCAACAGGTAGCTGCCCAGCAAGAACAGCCTGATGAGCAGGTTGTTGCTGCAGAGGAATCGATGCAGGAAGAGTCTTTTGCCAATATGGAGGCAGAGATGGCTGATTATGCTTCTCCTTCGCGAGGAGATGTTATAAATGGCACCGTAATTGAGGTTCGCGATGACGAGGTTATGGTTGATGTAGGCGGCAAATCCGAAGGCATTATACCTCGGCGTGAGCTGTCCGTTGAAGAAGTTGAGTCAGCTAAGGATCTGGTTAAAGTCGGCGAACAAATCGAAGTAATGGTACTCAAATGGGATGATGACGGTACCATTTTATTGTCTAAGAAAAAGGTCGATGCCAAACGGATATTGGATCAACTAGAAGAAGTATTTAATAATGACCAGGTTATAGAAGGAACCATTACTGGAAGTGTGAAAGGCGGCCTGCTGGTTGACGTAGGTGTGGTGGCTTTCCTTCCAGCATCTCATGTAGAGGATGGTTATGTTCGCAATCTGGATGAATATATCGGCAAGACTTTCTCATTCAAGATCATCGAATTCAATCGTAATAAGCGCCGGGGATCGCAAATTGTGGTGTCTCGCAAGGAACTGGTAGCAGTAGAAAAGGCCCGGCTAAAAGAAGAATTTTGGGGCAGTATCGAAGAAGGCCAGATACGCACTGGTCGAGTCAAACGTATCGTAGATTATGGTGCTTTTATAGATTTGGGTGGATACGAAGGACTTTTGCATGTATCTGAGATGGATCATCGCCGGGTTGAACATCCTTCCAATTTATTTAACGAAGGCGACGAACTGGATGTTTTCATATTGGCTTTGGATCGGGACAGAGAACGGGTATCGTTAAGCCGTAAACAACTGTTAAAGAGTCCCTGGGAAATCGTTCTGGAAAAATACCAGGAAGGCGATGTCATTGATGGTACCATTGTTCGCATCGCTCCCTTCGGTGCCTTTGTGGAAGTTGAACCGGGAGTAGATGGTCTGGTTCATATTTCCCAACTAGCTAACCGCCGGGTAGAAAAGCCGGAAGACGTTGTTCAGGTAGGCCAGGAAGTAAGGATCAAGATTTTGAGTATTGATCCCAATGAAAAACGGATCGGTCTTTCCATTAAAGAGGCTCAAGAAGACTTGGAACGCAGTGAGGTCGATGAATATCTGGATAACCAGGAATAATGATCTGGTGAGGTGATCTTCATGCCCATTTTTGATTTTGCCTGTCAAGATTGTGGGAAAAAGTTTGACCTCATGATATCTAATCAGGATAAACATAAAGCGAAATGTCCTGAATGCGGTTCCTCACAGATAAAGCAGTTGGTTTCCCTTTTTAGTACCAGTAGCGGGGGAAGTAAGTCGGTGCAGCCTTCCTGTAGTGCAGGTTGCCCCGCTGCAACTGGTGGAGGGTGAGGGGTACGGATTTAAAGCTGCCGGGGGCAGCTTTTTTTATACAACCATTTCTTGGGTTTTTAGATTAGGAAGGGGAAGGCATGAATGCCAGCGGAGTTGTACTAGCCGGGGGCAGGAGTACTCGCATGAAGTTTAATAAGGCTTTTGCGGAAATTGGCGGGAAGAGCTCCTTGCAGATCATTTTGGACAAGTTCAACACGGTGTTTTCGGAGACCATCATTATCTGCAACGACCCGGAACTATATGCAGAAATGAATGATAAGATCTACACCGATGTATATCCGGGCATGGGGCCGGTAGCCGGTATCCATTCTGGTCTGTATTATGCCAGTAGTGACATGGTCTTTGTACTGGGGTGCGACATGCCCTTTATAGATACACGTTTAATGGGCTTTATGGCGGATCGGTTAGAAGGGTATCAGGCGGTAGTGCCACAGGTGGGTGGGCGTCTACAGCCTCTGGCAGCCCTTTACAGCCGTAGTTGCCTGCCCGTTTTTGAGCGCTGCTTGCAAGAGGATAAACTGAAGTTGGTCAGAGTGTTTGAGGAATTGGATACCCTGATAATTCCGGAAACAGAACTAGCCAGTTTTGGCAAGGTCGAGGAAATATTCTTTAATGTAAATGATGCCGCGGCTTTACAAAAAGCCCAGGAACTTGCCGGGAGGTTGTTATAATTCGCAGTAAGAGAAAAGCTGATCATATCAGAATTGCTACCGGATTGACCGAAGGATCATGTAGCACAGGTTTCGAAGATGTTTATCTGATCAATGATTCTGTACCGGAACTGAGTATAGACGATATTGATCTGTCCTCATATTTTTTGTACAAAACCCTTCTTTACCCCCTGCTAATTAATGCTATAACCGGAGGAACCAGTGAAGCCCAGCAGATAAACCGTTCATTGGCGGTCTTAGCCAGAGAGCATGGATTGGCAATGGCGGTCGGTTCACAGACTCTGGCTCTCCATGAAAATGATCTTCGCAACACTTTTACTATAGTTCGCCAAGAAAACCCTCAGGGTATTATCCTAGCTAATGTCAGTGCAGCATCGTCATTAGAGCAAGCTTTACAAGCGGTGGACATGATTGGCGCTGATGGATTACAGCTGCATTTCAATATTCCCCAGGAACTTGCTATGCCGGAAGGAGACCGGGATTTTTCTGGAGTTATTGAAAACGTATCCCGCCTGGTAGAAAAGTCCCCCGTACCGATAATTGCCAAAGAAGTAGGATTTGGATTCAGCCAGGAAGCTGTGCTGAGACTGTACGAAGCAGGCATACGATGTTTCGATATCGGCGGTAAAGGCGGCACCAACTTTGTAGCTATTGAAGACCAGCGCCAAGGATTGTTTGCGCGAGAATTTGATGAATGGGGCATACCAACGGCCATGAGCTTGGGTGAAGTTTTGGCTCTGGAGCTACCAGTCAAACTGATAGCTACTGGGGGAATACGTACAGCATTGGATGGTGTAAAAGCATTGGCTATGGGTGCCGCATTAATAGGTATGGCCGGGCCCTTATTGAGAATACTGGTACGAGAAGGGGAAATTGCCCTAAATAATTATTTACAAGGATATTTATACCGGCTCAAGGCGGGATTGCTGATGACAGGTTCCCGTAACTTAGAGGAACTGCAGCAAAAACCAATGATTATCATAGGAAAAACAGCTCAGTGGCTGACCGCCCGCGGCATCGATGTCAACTACTGGGCTAGAAACTAAAATCATACCGTCGATTAAGGTAACGAAATTGCCACACCCTCAATGGGGGGCGCAATGATAGCTCAGAAATACTTTCGTGGCAATGACCAATATAGAATTCTGAATCTTATTGGACATAATGAAGTCGTCTTGGGACGGCTTTTTTAATTTACATATTTGCAGTTCAAAAGGGAAATCTAAGCCTAAAATTAGCGAAAGGATGAATGCTATGGCTAATTTCCCGTTAGGCTTGATCGCCCTGGTGGTAATATCGATCCTCATCTACTTCGGCATAGCTCATCGTGCTCTGGATCGGCTGCGTCTCACAGACCGTGCAGCCTTGTTTTGGATAGCAGCGATAATAGTGGGCAGCTTCATTGACGTTCCCCTCGGATCTCGGATAACTATTAATTTGGGAGGAATCATTGCGGTTGGTCTAGCTATCTACATTTGGGTAGGAGCCGGCACAGCCATGGAAAAAATTAGATCCATTATAGCTGCTGGGGTTACGGCTTTAGCACTGTTTCTAGCAGGACGATTTTTGGGGGCAGAACCAGAGCAGATATTCATTGACCCCATATACATCTATCCTTTGGTCGCTGGTATCGTTGGTTACCTGGCCGGACGATCCCGCAGAGGGGCCTTTTTTGCTGCAGTAATGGGTGTACTGGCCCTCGATATAGGGCAACTCTACTATTTGATCACAACTGGAGTACGAGGCAGCGTGGCTATCGGAGGAGCCGGAGCCTTTGATTCATTGGTTTTAGCTGGTATTCTGGCCCTGCTTTTAGCCGAGGTTATTGGCGAAACTCTGGAACGTGTCCAGGGCGGGCCTCAAACCGAGGGACGGCCTGAGGAACTTATCCGCAATTTACGTGAGCCTGTACCCGAACCAGCCCGCAAACCTGTGTCTGATGATGGGGAGCGAGGTGAGGAAGATGAATAAGGGATGTATAGTTCTTTTGCTTGCTTGCCTCTGTATTTTAGCTACTCCGACAGCCGTGCTGGGGGAACAGGAAGAAGCTCCGCGAGGCAAATACTATACCCTAGTGGATGATAATAACAATATAGTCCACCAAACTGCCATCAAAGTCTATCCTGGAGATGAATACATCAGCAGTGATAATTCTCGTTATAAGGTAATCGAAGTGGTGGGAGAAACTGCTCGCTGTGTTTATCAGGGTAAAGAACGTATGCCCGAACTGAATTATAACTCTGAGAAAACAGCCTGGCTATTCCAGGAGCAAAGTATACCAGTTGAAACGAAGAAAAAACCTACTATTGCCATCTATCACACCCATAGTGATGAATCATATATAAAAGGTGATGGCAAAGAAAGCATCGAAGGCAATGGCGGCATTTATGATGTGGGCAAGATATTTGCTGATCGCCTGCGCCAGTTGGGCTTTGATATCACCTACAGTGATGCCAACCACAATCCGCATGATATCAATGCCTACAATCGCTCACGGCGTACTGCTATGCAATTAATCCGTAAGTCATCACCTGATGTGGTTGTTGATGTCCACCGGGATGCAGTACCGGCAGATCAGTATCAGACGGAAGTAAAAGGAGAGGACGCCACCAAAATCAAGTTAGTTGTAGGGCGAACCAATCCCAACATGAAAGCTAACTTGGATTTTGCCAAGCAAATTAAAGCTGCCATGGACAAAAAGGCTCCCGGATTATCCAACGGAATTTTCATGGGAAAAGGTGATTATAACCAGGATCTAAGCCCCCGCTCCATACTGATAGAGGTGGGATCCCATACCAACAGTAAAGATGAGGCTGAGAAAGGTGCCGAGCTATTTGCCAGCACCATGCCCGTGGTCTTGGGGGTGGAAGGTCAGGGAGAAGCAGCCGCCAAACCCCTCACCGAAGGTTCAGGTGGAGCAAGTACAGCCATCTTAATAATCCTGGTGGTGGTCGGTGCCGCTGCGGCTGGTTATTATCTGCTCAATAAGGGAGCGCAGTCCAGATAGATGGATAAATATTTAATAGTGATAGTATGTGGGGTAGTGGCTGGGTTTTTGTCCCGATGGATAATGTTGAGAAGTGATTATCGCCACTACCCAACTTACCCCCATGGACAACTGATCCATTTAGCGTTGGGATTTATCGCAGCCAGTTTAGGTGCAGTAGCAGTTCCCGCCATTATGAAACCCGATTATACGGCGGTAACCTTTCTGGTATTAGCGGCCCAGCAGTTCAGAGATGTGCGCAATATGGAAAGAGAGAATCTATCCAAACTGGAAGAAACCAAGTTGATCCGTCGGGGGAATGACTATATTGAAGGCATTGCCCGGGTCTTTGAAGCACGTAATTACTTGGTCATTTTCACGGCTTTCCTTACCAGTCTGGTTGTTCACTGGGGGGGATGGCCTTACGCATTTCTAGTCGGCCCATTATGTATTTTTCTGTCCATTAAAATGATGAGTGGACAACAGTTGGGAGAAATCGTGGAGGTTGTTCCTGGCACGGTTCATTTTCAAGGTGCTTTGTTAATGGTGGAAGATGTGGTCATCATGAATGTCGGTCTGCCAGAGACTAAAGAAAAAATACTCCAAGAAGGTATGGGCGTCTTGATCAAACCTAAAAACGATGATGCCCGCTTGACCTTGCATGCCCCTGGTCAGCGGCAGGCCATAATTCATGATGTAGTATCAATTTTGGGATCAAAAGTCGATACAGCTGAACCGGATCTGATGCCTCTGGCTCGCAAACAGGTGGATCAAGGATATCTGGGGCTGTTTATGGTAGCCAATGAGCCTGACTTGGACTATTTAATACACATAATAAAAAAAGTGCCAGTTTTAGAATCGGCTCGGGGTACGACTCTGGAGAGTTTTTATGGCCGTAAAGCTGCTGATTAGCTGAAAGGATGGGTTTGATTGGATACAAGTTTGAAAGAGGCTATTCTAGCCATCATCACCCCGGATCCTGCTAAGGTAGGTGGTGGTGGATGTCCCATTTTTTTAGTTCAGGATCAAAAAGAGATGGAAAAAACATCTATGCTGCTGGCCCGGGTTCTGGGCGGCATGGTACATGACCTGGAAAATGATGTTTTTATAATAGTAAGGCATTGATTAATGATGTATTCCGAATCGTAGGGGGCGATGCCCACATCGCTCCGCAAATACCGCCAACTACATCATCCTATGATTATCCAGGAGGAGATGAGTATGAACATCATCTACCACTGCTTCGGTGGGTCTCATTCATCTGTAACTGCCGCTGCTCTGCATTTAGGATTATTGCCCCGGGATCGTCGGCCCACCCTGGAAGAACTGATGGCCATTCCCTACTTCGATAATACCGATAATAGTAATTTTGGCTCTATTCGTTTCATGGGAGTGGATGAATATGAAAATGTGGTTTATATACTAGGAAAGAAAAGCTTAGGTAATCGCTACAGTAATGTTTTGCATGGTACAGCTGAGATCCTGGGAGTTGGTGACCAAATACTGGCGGTCAACACCATGCCCAATGTTAACTGGTTCATGAAAATTGGTGGGTTCATTTCGCGCCGGATAGGAATTGTCATACTGGGCCGTCCCCTGGTCGGGATCGGCACCCAGCAGGCCTATTTTGCATTAGCCAGTTTAGTGGATGCGACTCGTCTGCAATGTATGGATCGTCGGCAGGTACGGGCATGAACATTATATTTTTATCCAATACTGGTACCCACCATGCACTCATAGCGGCTAATATCTTCCTGGGGCGTCTTGACAAGCCTGATTTTCGATATGTAAATGGTTTTTGTGATACCTTTCAAGACCACAGTGGATTTCCCATCTATATCGGTGAGGATGAGGAGGGCAACCGAGTATATACTCTAGGAGTGGGCAAAGACGTACTAATGGCTAAGAAGTCCTTGGAAGACCTGCGTTATTTGCTAGGTTTTACCGAAAAGGAACTGGTGGTAGAGCCAGTTTTCATCAACGGTCAGAATATCATCATGTTCTTCAGCCGTTGGCCGAAATTTTTGGGGGGAGACCACTTAAATGTTCTAAGTTCCACCTATTTAATACAGAACCAATTCAATATTCTGCAAAGAGTTGTCGATAACTTGCGGGGAAGGCTGCAGAACATGCACTAATTGATATACCGCCTTAAGCTTGCGGAGTCGAGGCTTTTCATGGATAATTGGGTAGGAGATACCAAGTATCTGGAGGAAACGCTAGTGGGAGCCCGCATTAAGGAAGTAATTGAAGATAGTATAGCCTTTGAAGTTGGCTTGGAATCGGGAGATAGAGTGCTCAGCATCAACGGTCAGCCGCTGGTAGACATTCTTGATTATCAATTCTATTCTAAAGATGATAATATAACCCTGGAAGTGGAGAAAAACAGCGGTGAACGATGGTTCATCGATATAGAAAAGGACTATGATGACGAACTGGGGTTGTTGTTTGATGAGGTAGTTTTTGATCGCATCAGGGTATGCCGCAACCGCTGTGTGTTTTGCTTTGTTGACCAATTACCAGCGGATATGCGCAAGACTCTATATGTAAAAGATGATGACTACCGTTACTCTTTCCTGTTCGGCAATTTTGTGACGCTTACTAATTTAACGGAAAGCGACTGGGATAAATTAGAGAGTATGCGACTCAGCCCCCTATATGTGTCAGTTCATACTACGTCTGGCCAATTGCGTCAGCAAATGATGAAAAATCCTCAGGCAGCGCATATCAAAGAAGACCTAATGCGCCTCAAAAAAGCCGGTATCCAGGTACATACTCAGATCGTGCTCTGTCCCGGCCTGAACGATGGAGCAGAATTGCTGACCACCATTAATGATTTGGCTGATCTTTATCCATCAGTACAGTCAATAGGAATAGTACCGGTGGGTCTAACTGGTCATCGCCAAGGTTTACCGGTCATAGGTAGTTTCACTTCCGCCCAAGCCCGGGAACTGATTGAGCAGGCTAATCGTTGGCAGGACAAATTCCGCTCCCAGTGGGGAACCGGCTTGGTCTACTTAGCGGATGAGTTTTTTATAAAAGCGGGTCTTCCGATACCACCTAATGAGTACTATGATGACTATAGCCAAATTGAAAATGGCATAGGGCTAACTCGTTTGTTTCTGGATGACTGGAGAGAGATAATAGTAGACCTACCCAGTGAGGTGGAACCCACCGAGGCTTACCTGGTGACCGGTGAGTCCGCGGCTGTGCTCATGCAATCCGTGGCTAATGATTTTAATAGGATCAAGGGTCTTAGGGTAGGAGTTGTCACGGTGCCTAATCAGTACTTTGGCGGTAATGTAACCGTAACCGGACTACTGACCGGAACCGATATTATTAATTGTCTGCAGAACGATTATAAAGGCAAAAAAGTAATCATTCCGGAAGTTTTATTACAGGAAGGCAGCACGATAATGTTAGATGACATAAGCGTGGAAGAAATTGCGTTCCGGAGTGGGGCAGTGCTTCGTACTACCGATGGCAGTGCCCGCTCTTTAGCGGAAGCTGTTTTATACTGATGTTGATGGGAGGATCAGCATGGCTAAACCGGTGGTTGCCATTGTAGGACGACCCAATGTGGGTAAATCAACCTTATTTAACCGTCTGGCCGGAGCCCGCAAGGCTATCGTCGAAGATATTCCTGGGGTAACCCGAGATCGTCTTTATGAAAGCACTGATTGGGCTGGGCGGGAATTCGTAATTATCGATACCGGAGGAATACGTTTTGATGAAGGGGATGTGTTCGCTCGGGAAGTTAAGCTGCAGGCTGAATTGGCTATCGAAGAAGCTGACGTGATCGTTTTTGTGGTAGATACCAAAGACGGGGTCACTCATGAAGACGAACAGGTAGCTGAACTATTGAGAAAATCGCAGCGTCCGGTAGTTCTGGCCGCCAACAAAGTAGAGAACTTTGACAAACAGCTGGAATACTATGAGTTTTACAATCTGGGCTTGGGGGATCCCATTCCCATTTCTGCTATGCATGGCATGAATACTGATGAACTGCTGGATGCGGTGATAAGTAAGTTCGGCCCACCTGCACAGTACGCTGAAGATCCCAATGCCGTTAAAATAGCGGTGGTAGGGCGGCCCAATGTGGGTAAATCATCACTGGTAAACGCCCTGTTGGGAGAAGAGCGTGTTATTGTCAGTGATGTACCGGGAACCACGCGGGATGCTATCGACACTCCCTTCCGCTATAATGGCAAGGATTATATTCTGATAGATACAGCAGGTATTCGCAAGAAATCACGCATCAAGGAGACTACTGAAAAATACAGTGTAATACGATCCCTGCGCAGTGTGGATCGAGCAGATGTGGTGCTCTTAATACTCGATGCTACCGAGGGAGTAATTGATCAGGATCAGCGTATCGCCGGATATGTACAGGAGCAGGGCAAAGCCAATATTATTGTGGTAAATAAGTGGGATCTGATCGAAAAAACCGGCAGTACTATGAACAAATTCGATAAGGATATTCGCGAGGAACTAAAGTTTTTATCGTATTCGCCGTTGTTATATATTTCCGCCTTGACCCGCAAACGGATTTTTCAGGTACTGGACATTGCTGATTTTGTGGTTGAGCAGCATAATCGCCGCATATCCACGGCTGAGCTGAATAGAGTGCTAAACGAAGCGATGATGCTGAACCCCCTTCCCGGTGGAGGAGGGAAACGGATCAAAATCTATTACGGCACCCAGGTGCGTACGGCACCGCCTACCTTTGTTCTATTCGCCAATAATCCCGAAATGGTTCATTTTTCGTATCTTCGCTACTTGGAGAATCAGTTACGTCAGAATTTTGGATTCGAGGGGACGCCCATTCGCTTGATCGTCAGGGGTCGCAGCGGGCAGGAAGAATAGATATTGGGGGGATCGACGTGTACAGTGTGGCTTTAATCATCTTGTGCTATCTTATCGGTGCTATTCCTTTTTCATATCTTGTTTCCCAATTAAAAGGGGTCGATATTCGCACGCGCGGCAGTGGCAACGTTGGTGCCACCAATGTGCTGCGGACTTTGGGGCCGGCCCTTGGAGCTGCAGCATTAGGGGGCGATTTCTTAAAAGGGTTGGCAGCCGCTTGGATCGGCACCATGGCCGGTGGTGAGTGGCTGATGGTTGGTTGTGCATTGGCGGCAGTGCTAGGCCATTGCTACTCAGTTTTCCTTCGCTTTCGGGGAGGCAAAGGTATGGCAACCTCGGCAGGGATTGTGCTATATTTGCTGCCCAAAATATTTTTAATAATGCTGGTAGTCTTTGTGGTGGTAGTAGCACTTTTGCGCTATGTTTCCCTGGGATCGATAACGGTAGCCATACTGTTCCCTATTTTGACTTTGGTAATGAATGAACCCCATGAGTTATTAGTTTTTAGTGTATTGTTGGCGGCCCTGGTGGTCTATCGTCACAGTGAAAACATTGATCGGCTGCGCAAGGGTACCGAGTCTAAATTAGGATCTCGAGCCTGAACATTCTATTGTGGAGGTCAATATGCATCCAATCTGCATTCTGGGAGCGGGGAGTTGGGGAACTGCTCAAGCTATTTCACTGGCTTCTGTCGGCCAAGATGTTATTCTGTGGGGGCGGGAAGAAGATGGTATTGCTCAAATAAAAGCTGCCGGTGAGAATAAACGCTTTTTACCGGGTGTTGCCCTTCCTGATACCATACAGATCACCCATGATATGGCTGAAGCTGTTGAAGAGGCTCATATCATCATCCTGG
This sequence comes from Syntrophomonas sp. UBA1376, assembly GCA_002305535.1. Taxonomy (GTDB): domain Bacteria; phylum Bacillota; class Syntrophomonadia; order Syntrophomonadales; family Syntrophomonadaceae; genus DTU018. Next base: position 14,095 of record DBRE01000028.1, on the reverse strand, counting down.
CTGTACCTGCCCAGACGGTTCGGCAGGTATTGGTTCGTGTTGCCCCTTTTTTGCCTGCTGACGCACTAATAATAAATACTGCTAAAGGGTTGGAACTTGAAAGTGGAATGCGGATTAGTCAAGTAGTTACCGATGTTCTAGGACAGGATATATTGGAGAGGTATGCTGTGTTGTCTGGCCCTAGTCATGCGGAGGAAGTTTCTCGTAAGGTTCCTACCGCAGTCACGGCTGCTTCGGTCAATCTGCAAACTGCTCATCGCGTGCAGGATCTGTATATGGCACCCTGGTTTAGGGTCTATACTAATCCGGATGTAGCCGGAGTTGAACTGGGGGGATCCCTGAAGAATATCATTGCCATTGCCGCTGGTATGATTTATGGATTGGGTTATGGGGATAACGCTCAAGCTGCCCTGATCACCCGCGGTTTAACAGAAATAACTCGTTTGGGCTTGGCTATGGGCGGTAACTATCGCACCTTTTCCGGGTTGAGCGGGATGGGCGATTTGATAGTGACCTGTGGGAGCCGTCATTCCCGGAATAGGCGCGCTGGAGAAATGATAGGGCAAGGGATGACCCTGGAAGAGACCCTGGAAAAAGTAGGCATGGTAGTAGAAGGGGCCTATACTGCCAAGATCGCTTATAAACTGGCGGAATCGTTCCAGGTGGATATGCCCATAAGCAAGGCCTGTTATCGCATCCTGCATGAGAAGCATGATCCCCGCGATGAAGTATTCCGCTTAATGATGCGGGGCAAGAAACATGAGATAGAAGATATGGTCCAACCTTAGTTTGGGGCTGGTAAGTGTGATAGAAGATCACACTTTTTTTGTTTTCTGGTTATATTACCGATTATTGATAAATATATTTGTACTGTTAAACGTCAATGAGTAAGAGGGTATCCGTGTCGAAGGGAGGGTGCCTTTCAAGTCTACATCCGAGGGAGGGAAAATGAAAAGTGGAAGGTAACAACATCTTACAGGATATCGCTGAACGTACCGGCGGCGATATATACCTGGGGGTGGTCGGGCCAGTTCGCACCGGGAAATCTACGTTCATCAAACGTTTCATGGAATTGATGATCCTGCCTAATATCAAAGACAGCTATGACCGGGAACGGGCGATAGACGAACTGCCCCAGAGCGGAGCGGGCAAGACCATTACCACTACCGAACCCAAATTTGTTCCCAATGAAGCAGTCGAGATCACCACGGCCAACGGTCTGTCCTTTAAAGCCAGACTGGTGGATTGCGTGGGCTACACTGTGGAAGGGGCTCTGGGTTACGAAGAGGATGATGAACCTCGAATGGTAAAGACTCCCTGGTTTGACTATGAGGTTCCCTTCGAAGAAGCGGCCGAAATAGGAACCAGGAAAGTCATTGTTGATCACTCGACAATTGGCATTGTAGTTACCACCGATGGGAGCATCAGTGACATCAGCCGGGAGCATTATGAGCTTCCTGAGGATCGAGTGATAGCCGAATTAAAGGAACTCAATAAGCCCTTTATCATTCTGCTGAACTCCATACATCCCTATGATCGTGAGACTCTAAGCCTGGCCGAAGAGCTAAGCGACCGATACGGTGTTAGCGTCATTCCTCTGGACGCAGCCCAGATGACTGTAGAACAGGTTTATGGAGTCCTGGAAGAAGTTCTCTATGAATTCCCTGTGCAGGAAGTCAATATCAAACTACCGCGCTGGGTTGATGAGTTGGATGAAGATTTTTGGCTCCGGGAAGGTTTGGAGAACGCTATTCGCGACATACTTAACGAGGTGCGTAAAGTACGGGATATTGACAAAGCCATTGAAAGGCTATCAGAGGTCGAAAACATCAGCTATGTGAGCTTAGAAGAAATGAATTTGGGCACCGGCACAGTTGCCATCGATGTAACGGTTCCTGAGGAATTATTCTATCGGTCGCTCAGTGATGTCAGTGGATTCTCAGTGCAGGGAACTCATGACATCATGAGGTTGATGAAAGATTTCAGTGTGGCCAAGCGCGAATTTGACAAAGTTTCATCGGCACTGGAAGAAGTAAAAGAATCCGGTTACGGAGTAGTGACTCCCCGCCTGGAGGAGATGTTCCTGGAAGAACCGGAATTGATCCGCCAGGGAAGCCGTTTCGGAGTGAAGTTAAAAGCCAAAGCTCCTTCACTGCATATCATCCGGGCCGATATTACTACGGAAATCACACCTATCATCGGTACAGAAAAGCAGTGTGAAGAACTGGTCCGCTATATGCTGGATGAATTTGAAGAAGATCCCGCCAAGATCTGGGATTCCAATATCTTCGGTAAATCACTGCATGATCTGGTTCGGGAAGGTATCCAGAATAAACTCCACCGCATGCCGGAAAATGCCCAGGTCAAACTGCAGGATACCCTGCAGAGGATCGTCAACGAAGGCAGTGGAGGACTTATCTGTATTATAATTTAGTAACTAAATTATAAAATCATACAAATACGCGAACCGTTTTCGGGAAGACCTGAAAACGGTTTTTTTTGGTTTAGGCATTCGAGGTTGGCTTAGAGGGTGCCCATAGTTCACCCCTTTGTGATGCTCAGTCTTATAGGTGAAAGAGTATAAGGATAAACCGGATTGCACAATCTAGCTTTTAGGAATGGGTAGACAGCCAATAATAGAAAGGAGTAATTGCGTTTGTCAGACTTAGAAATGATGGTGATACCAGAACATATTGAAGAAGTAGGCGAATATGTAGTAGCGACTTATTATCTGCAGACCAGCCGTAATGTAGACATCGTAAAAAAGATAAGCTCCATCGCTATAGAACAAACTACAGGAACCTGGGTGCCCGTTCCGGAAGAGACTGCAGAAGTCAGGGAGAAATATGTAGCCAAGGTAATTGGCATCTATGAGGTGCCGGCTAATGAGTACGAGGTACCGGGAAATCAAGATACACGTCAGTGGGTATTTCAGTTAGCTTTTCCAGCAGTGAATTTCGGACCTCAGATACCTATGCTGTTATCCACTATAATAGGCAACATTTCTATGGTTGGTCCTCTCAAACTATTGGATATAAAGTTTCCTGCCAAGTTTCTGGCCCGCTTCAAGGGACCTAAATTTGGCGTTGAAGGTGTGCGGGAACTGCTAGGAGTATATGACCGGCCGCTACTCAACAATATGATTAAACCCTGTACCGGATATACTCCCGAAGTAGGATGTCGTTTGTTTGCTCGTGCGGTTGAAGGCGGAGTAGACATAATCAAGGATGATGAACTGATCGCTGATCCTCCTTTTAATCCCCGTGATCAGCGGATAAAGCTGTATATGGAAGTGATTCGCCAGCACTATGAAGAGACCGGCCATAAAGTTTTGTATACCCCCAACATTACTGATGGAGCCTTAAATGTGCTGGATAATGCAAGGCGGGCTATTGATGCCGGAGCCAACGCCATAATGATCAATTACCTGACAGTAGGGATATCTGCTATGCAGGGTTTGGCAGAGCATCCGGATATTAATGTTCCTATTATGGCTCACCTTGATTTTGCAGGAACCATGTATGAATCTCCGGTATCAGGTATGAGTTCACACCTGATCCTGGGCAAACTAGCCCGCATGGCCGGAGCCGATATGGTAGTATATCCCAGCCCTTATGGCAAATTCCCCCTTCTGCGGGAGCGTTACCTGCAAATCGGATACCATCTAAACGGCTCTTGGTGCAACATTAAACGGGTTTTTCCCATGCCCGGCGGTGGCGTGATGCCCAATTGTGTGCATGCTATATATCGCGATCTGGGATCAGACAGCATCATGGGCTGTGGCGGTGCTATACATGGTCATCCCATGGGGCCAGTAGCCGGAGCCAAGGCTATGCGGCAGGTGATTGATGCCGCAGTTAAGGGGATATCGATGGTCGAAGCCGCCAAAGAATACCCGGAATTACAAGCAGCACTAGATGCTTGGGGTCTTATGGAAGAAGAAGAGAATGGTCTTTTCGACATTAAAGGATAACGAGGAGGTATACCTTTGGCCAAGCAGTACACATGTGAAGAAGTAAAAACAAGACTTCAGCAGCAAATCAATGCTGGAAAACCCATCATCATTGCTGGTGCTGGTACGGGAATTTCCGGAAAATTTTCAGAGCAGGGCGGAGTAGACCTCATTGGGGTTTACAATTCCGGACTTTTCCGTATGGATGGAAAAGGTTCCCTAGCGGGCCTTATGCCTTACGGTGATGCCAACCAGATAGTGATCGACCTGGCCCACCGAATATTCCCGGTTATTAAAGAAACCCCTATGATCGCTGGTATCTGCGGGACTGATCCCAACAGGGAAATGCGACCTTACCTGCAACATTTACAGCATCTTGGGTTCTCAGCTATCATGAACTTTCCGACTGTAGGTTTAATTGACGGCAGGTTCCGTCAGGAGCTGGAAGACACCGGAATGGGATATTCGGTAGAAATCAATACCTTAAAGATTGGCAAGGAATTAGGCCTGTTTACCCTGGGATATGCCTTTAATGTAGAGGAGGCACGTCTGGTAGGGCAAGCCCAACTGGACGTATTAATCTGTCATATGGGTCTGACTGCTGGCGGCTCAATCGGCTCCAAATATGCAGAAGACAGGCTTACATTGGAAAAATCCGCTGACCTTGTTAACCAGATGACCAAGGCAGCTCGTGAAGGCTATAAGGAGATAATGATTTTCGCTCACGGCGGACCTATAGCCTATCCGGAAGATACTCGCTATATATATGAAAACACTGAATGTGTTGGCTTTTTGGGCGCTTCCAGTATTGAACGTATTCCTATCGAAGTGCCTCTCAAAAATGCCTGCCAAGAGTTTAAGAATATTTCTATCAAGAAAAAATAGATTGATTGACTCTCCCTGTTGTTTCTCAAGAATAGGGAGAGTTTTGAACCTTAAATGAGATGAAAATGGTGAAACAATGCAAACAATTGAAATTGACACTGCTCTTTCCATAAGCGATCATAGCCCGGCGGCAGACAAAACTGTCTGCCTGGTAATCGATGTCATCAGAGCCAGCAGTACTATCGTGTCACTTCTGGATAACGGCTGTCGTCGTGTATATACGGTAGCTGAGGAGGAAAAGGCGCGTCAGCTAGGGGCAGAAAGACACATGCTTACCAGCGGTGAATGGCAGGGAATCAAATTGTCCGGGTTTGACATGGATAATTCACCGGCTGAAGCCAGAACGTTTCCAGTTAAGCATAGAGATGTGGTGCTGTGCACCAGTAATGGTACACGAGTTATAGACAAGGCAAAGAAATGTGTACAACTGTTCATTGCCAGCCTCCTGAATGCCAAGGTTTGTGCCAGAGTTGGTTTGCTGGCAGCGCAGGCTGCTTCCAGTGGTATAACCATCGTATGCGCCGGGCAGTACGGCAAATTTGTATTGGATGATGCCTACTGCGCTGGATATGTGCTGCAGGAGATAGAAAAACAGGCCGACAAACTTGGTATCGAATTGAAGGAGTCTGACGCATGCCGGGCGGCCAAGGCGGTGGTTAAAGCTTACCCAGATGCCCGAACGGCTTTTATGGAATCAGCCAGCGGTAAAGTACTGCTGGGAACTGGGGGAAAAGAGGATTTCGAAGTTTGTCTGGAGACTAATTCTTCGCATGCAGTTCCTTACCTGCAGTTAGAAGATGACTTAATATGGTTTGTTAATTGGGAGGAAAAAGATCGTTAACAACAGGAGGAAAAAGCATGACGGCTAAACAGATTATAGTAGCAGGCATTCTCGATACCAAAGGAGACGAAATTAAATTTCTGGCTGAGAGAGTAAAAGCTGCCGGTGGGAAACCATCTGTTTTGGAAATCAGTGTTGGTCATGAAGTAGGATGGGCTGATATCTCATTGAGCGATGTGGTAGCTCGGGTTGGCAAGAAAAAGGAAGATATTTTTGCATTGGACCGAAACAGTGCCTCGGATTTAATTGCTCAGGGAGCTATTAAGCTGATTAAGGAAATGCGGGAAGCTGGCCAGGTAGACGGGATCATTGCTTATGGTGGTTCCATGGGGGCCAGTATAGCTACCCGTATCATGCAGTCGCTGCCCATCGGATTTCCCAAAGTTATGCTGACTACCATGGCCTCAGGTGATGTATCACCTTATGTTGGTACCCGGGATATTTGCATGATATATCCCATAGCCGAAGCTGGACTAAACAAAGTGACCCGCCCGATACTGAATAATGCGGCTGCAGCTGTAGTGGGAATGGCCTCCCCGCCGGATATGGAAGGAATAGAGGAAAAGCCTCTGATTGGCTGCATGATGTTTGGGGTTACTACTCCCTGTGTGCTGCGCGCATCCTCAATAGTGGAAAAGGCCGGCTATGATGTGATGATTAACCATGCGGTAGGCAGTGGAGGCCGTTCCATGGAGGAGTTGATTCGGGATGGCTATATAACAGGTATACTGGACATAACTACCCATGAAATTGCCGATGAAATGTTAGGCGGGGTACTAAGTGCTGGCCCCGACCGTATGACGGCTGCTGGGGAAATGGGTATACCTCAGGTGATAGCCCCGGGAGGATTGGATCTGATAAATTTTGGCCCCAAAAGCACTGTACCGGCAACATTATTAAAAGAAACTGATCAGCCCGGAAGAGGTTTGTATGAACATAATCCCACGGTAACTTGTGTTGGAGTCTCCATGGATGAGATCTATGAGATAGGAGAGCATATGGCCAGGAAACTCAATGCCGCCAAAGGCCCCAGCATCATGTGCGTGCCTATGCGAGGGTGGGGAGCCTGTGATTTGGCCACACCTGACATAGAACTTGGTTGGGCGGGACCCGGAGCAGGACCGGTATGGGCTGCTGATGAAAATAATCCCCAATGGTCAAAGCGCTCGATGAGGTATGTGCAAGCGCTTAAAGCTGCCATTAATCCTGATAAGGATAATTTGGAAGTTATTCTGGTAGATAAACACATGAATGACCCTGAATGTGCCGAATTTTTGGCTGAACTGCTGCTGGAAATGCTAAAGGGCAAATGGACTAAGGGTAACCGAGCCGACCATCCTTTTGTAATTCCCTTTTAAGTGGGGAGGCAGCTTATGTCGGTACAGTATAAACGCGGTGAAATAACTACCCGGCTGCGTAATCAAGTTAAAGATAACCGGGCCTTGCTAATGTTTGGTGCTGGGACCGGTTTAACAGCCAAATGTGCTGATTTGGGCGGTGCTGACTTAGTGGCGGTTTATTCCACAGCCATATTTCGCATGATGGGAATGCCCACTCTCCTGGCCTGGATGCCCTATGAAGACTGCAATGTATGCGTTAAAGAAATGGCCCAGGAAATAATCCCAGTGGTTAAAACCGCACCCTGTATTGCCGGTATAGGAGCACATAATCCGGCAATAAACCTGGAACGGCTCATGGATGAAATGATGGCTTTAGGCTTTTCCGGCATTACCAATGAGCCCTTCTGCGGACTTTACGGGGAGCATTTCTCCAAACAGTTGGAAGCTGCGGGCATTGGCTTTTCCCGGGAAGCCGAACTTATCAGAACTGCTCACCAAAAAGATATATTCACGGTAGCCTGGGCTTTCGATGCTGAAGAGGCCAGAATAATGGCGGAGGCCGGCGCTGATGTAATTGGCGCTATAGTTGGAGTAACCAGCGGTGGACTAACCGGGGCCAAAGAGGTCATGACTCTGGAGAAGGCCACTGAGGAGGTACAGAAAATATGTTTGGCAGCCCGCAGTGTAAATCCCGAGGTTTTCGTACTGACCCACGGAGGACCTTTTGCTGATGCACCCACTGCCCAGTATTCAGTAGCCCACTCCGATGCCGACGGCTATGCTTCTGGTTCCAGCGGGGAACGAATGCCCACCGAACAGGCAGTAATAGCTATTACCAAAGAGTATAAAAGCATTAAGGTTTCAAGATGAGGTAGGTATGAGGGGTATATCTATCTAGGTTTTCTTGCGAAAAAGAGTACAAATTATATGAAAGACTAACTCTTCCACGTGTGGCTACCTCTGATGGTGAAATCATTGCAAGTTGAGTAAAACAAGACAATCACCCTGCCGAAGCTATGGTAGGTCTGCCCGTCCCTTCTGGAGTTATGCAGGGACGGGCCCGTTTCATTTTAAACATGTAAGATGCTGATCTGGAAGACGTATATATGGTAACCAATCCACTGTACCCCCTGTCAATTTTCCCGGGGTGTTAGGGTCTCTTACTGGACTGCAAAACTACGGAGGGATGTTCCTGGAAAGGAGTGTTCCTAAGAGATCCTTTTATATATAGATATGAAAACCGCCGATATTTTCGATTTTGTACCGCTCCAATGTTGTGCGGTAACTTGGAGAGCTTGGTGTATTGGTGATAGAATGGAAAAGAAAGATAATTAAAACAGATAATCCAAGCTATGGACATGAGAAAGGAATGATGTTTATGAAAAATAGAAGATTCACAGCAGTTATCATGGCGGGTATCATGTTATCGAGTATTTTTTTAACAGGATTTACATATCAGGCAGGTATAGGAACCGTTTATTATGAGACCAAATCGGAAATCTATGATAACGCTACCTATCACGAGCTACTTGCTGGTCATAGTGTCAACGGTATTGAGCGGGCTTATTTCATCAACGTAGATATGCAGGGCACAGACTTAAAACCCTATGTATTTGAAGGTGAAGTTACTGGAACCTATACGATGGATACCATGATCAGCACTCTGGAAAATCAAGGCTACCAAGTCGTGGCGGGCATCAACGGAGATCTTTTTGATACCTCCTCCGGGGTTTCCAAGGGATTAGCCATTCATAATGGCAAGATCAAAACCTCCGGTTATGCTCCGGAATATGTGATATCCTTTGACGAAAACGGCGCCGCTTCTCTGCAAAAGGTAAATCTGCGCTATACCCTGAAAGGAACCATTAATGTTCCCATGGTGATCACGCCGCCGGTTACAGACCCTGACGAACCAGAAGACCCGACTGAACCGGAAGACCGGACTGAACCGGAGGAGCCGACGGCACCGACCGAGCCGGAAGACTCGAGTGAACCGACCGAGCCAACTGAGCCGGAAGACCTGACCGAGTCGGCAGATACCAATAAACCAACCGATACTACTGAGGCACAAGAGCCTGCCCAGGAGACGGTCTTCATACCAAGGGAGTTCAATGCGGATATCGAGTTTTTTAATGTTCCTCACGGAGGGGCGAAGGCTGTACATCTGTTTAACCGCCAATATGCCTCCTCGACCAAAACCTCAGGAAACTGTGTCGAAGTAGTCCTGGAGACGGGTTCTCTGGACAATGCAGAACTTACCGTGGGAGGTACCATCACGGCCACAGTTGATGAAGTCAGAAATGGGAACTCCAATACTCCTATCGGTAACAGTCAACTTGTCCTTTCAACTGCCGGGGATTCAGCCTATGCGGTGCAGTTGGCTCAGCTGATTCCGGGCAGTGAAATAGAGATTTCCGTATACGATGGGAGCGGAAACCTGTCCAACACCCAGGAAGCCATCGGAGTATACTACGTTCTTTACCAAAATGGTCAATTTGGTTCCAGTGGAACGAACTTGAATCCCAGAACCGCTATTGGTATCAAACCGGACGGAACCCTCATGCTGTATGTGCTTGACGGCAGACAGCCGGGCCTTTCGGAAGGTCTCGGACTGACGGACACAGCCAGACATTTGGTCGATCTGGGCTGCAGTACCGTTGTAAACATGGACGGAGGCGGTTCTTCAGTTATAGCGGCAAGAGAAGGGGGCATTGATTTCCAGTCAGTTGCGAAGAATTCTCCTTCCGGGCAGAAACAGAGAAAAACTACCAATGGTCTGTTGCTGGTATACGATCAGCGCGGTGATTCCGAACCAGCCCATTTACACACTTATCCTAGCCAGCCGCTGGCCATGCCAGGTGCAGAGATCCAGCTAACCGCCTACGCTTCCAACGAGAAATATGAGCCGGTTCGATTGAGAAAAAGTGTAGAGTACTGGGTTGACTCCTCTACGGGCAGCACCGTGGACAGGAATGGCCGATTTACTGCCGGTGACACCACGGGAACTGCCGTGATCGAAGTGGAAAGCGGGCAACTGAGTACAACTGCACAGGTCGATATTCAGAATAATATTACCTTTACGCCCAATGTGCTAAGTCTGAAGATTGAACCGGGGGAAATCTTCGATATCAATGTAACCGCCCAATACGGATATGCCCCCATTGCCAGTAATGACAACCTGTTTAGCTGGAACTGCGATCCGGTCATCGGTACCATTGATGCCAACGGACTTTTCCAAGGGACGAACGAATCAGGAGTCTCCGGCCATATCTACCTAGAATACAATGGCGTACAAAAGACCATACCCGTACAAGTCGGTGATGAATCGATCGATTTTGGAGATACCAAAAACCATTGGGCCAGGGAATATATCGGAAGGTTGGCAGCCAAAGGAATTGTAAACGGTGTGGGCGATGATTTGTATTTGCCGGATGATCCTCTCACCAGAGCTCAATTCCTGACTATGCTGGCCAACACGATCAATAATCTGGACGTGACCCAGGCAAACCCGGCAGGTTTTGCGGACGTACCTGCCCAGGAATGGTATTACAATTATGTCAACTGGGGATTTGAACAAGGGATCGTCAGGGGCATTGACGATGCTACCTTTGCTCCCAATGAAAAGATAACCAGAGAGCAAATGGCGATCATGCTGGATAATTTCAATAACAGTACCGGTCTGGTCCTTCCAGAAATGAATGAGGGCGTGTCTTTTACGGACAGTGACTTGATCAGTTCTTGGGCGATCGATTCGGTGAACAAGATCGTATCCTCAGGCCTTATGGGGGGGTACCCGGAAGGCGATTATCGACCGCAGGGAAGTGCTACCCGAGCAGAAGCCGCAACCGTGGTCTATAAATTGATCATGATAGAGGGATAACCTTGTAGGTGTAGTAGGGGATCGGGCGAGATCACTGAAAAAGTGCCTGTCATTCTGAGACGAAGTCGAAGAAGCTTTACTGGTACAAGAGGGAAAGATCCTTCGGTCGTTCCTCCCTCAGGATGACAATATAAAAGTCGTTCAGGATGATACCCTCGGGGCCTAATACCCATAGGGTATACCCATCCAGGGCACAGGCAGGCAAGATGCTACTTTTTCAGTAGTCTCCAACCGTCCCCCGGACACCACTTATAAAATGACTTGTACCAAATCAACAAAACTATTTATTAAAATTCAAGAATCTGTTATGATAGCAATGTAGGTAGGTTAGACAGTAGAACAGTGGGTCCAACAAGGTAGGATGGTTAGCATGGTAGGCAAATAATTAGACACCGGCAGCAATGCTCAGTTTTTATGTGTCTTGACATGCATAACTCCTACGGGAGTTTTTTTGTTGGGCAAAATAATTAAAGGGGAGTGTTGTTGGTGGTAAAGAATATTGGTTGGCGAGTGACGGTCGCAGGTATCCTTCTCAATCTGGCGGGCGGGTTTTTATATGCCTGGAGTGTATATGCAGCAGCCCTCATACAAGAACTGGGGTTTACCAAGACCCAGGCTATGCTTCCCTACACCGTGGCTCTGGCGATGGTAGCGCTAATGATGGTGCCAGGTGGCAAGCTATTTGACAAATACGGGCCACGGGTAGTAGCTTCTGCCGGCGGGGTATTGATGCTCATCGGTATGATGCTGACTTCTATGCAAACTACCATACCAGGTTTCATAGTATTTTTTGGAATTATTGTTGGAGCTGGATCGGGTATGTCATACGGGGCTACCATTCCTTCAGCAGTCAAATGGTTTCCGCCTGCTAAACGTGGTTTGGCATCCGGTTTAGTTGTAGCTGGTCTGGGTCTGGCAGCAGCCTATGCGGCCCCTTTGACTCAGGTCATTATTAATGCCGTAGGAGTCACGCAAACCTTTATGATCATTGGGCTGGTATTTGGGGGATTAGTGATCTTGTTTGCCCAGTTCCTGGCTGTGCCTCCAGCTGGATATGTGCCCTCTGGAACACCGGCAGAGACTTCCAGCGGAGCATCCGGTAAAAGAGAATTTTCACCGACTGAAATGATGAGAACTGTGCAATTTTGGATGATTTGGTTTATGTACTGTTTTGGCGCCATTGCCGGCCTGATGGTAATAGGGCATATTGCCATTATTGCCGATATCCAGGCTCAACTCAAGTGGGGGTTTGCACTGGTAGCGATTTTGGCGGTTTTCAATTCCGGTGGCCGAGTCTTAGGCGGATTTTTATCAGACCGATTCGGCCGCAACACTACACTGATATTGATGTTTGCCCTGCAGGCAGTCAATATGCTGATGTTCAGTAACTATACCAGCATGACTTCCTTAACGGTGGGTGTTTGCATAACCGGCATTGCCTATGGATCACTGCTGGGTATTTTCCCGGCCTTGACCTATGACTTTTTTGGCTTGAAGAACAGTGGGGTTAATTATGGCCTGGTATTTACCGCTTTTGGGGCGGCCGGCTTGATCGGCCCGCTAACGGCAGGAAAGATTGTCGATATCACTGGTTCTTATGACTATGCATACCTGGCTGCTGCAGCAATATTGGTGATCGCAGCTATAATGGTGAAGTTTCTCAAGCAGCCGCAACAGGAAGCGGTAATCTCATAGTAAATACTTATTATTCTTGAAAACGATCTTATAGCAAATTTATCATCCAATATATTTAAGAAAGGAAGAAAGCTAAAATGCCCATAACCGAGTTTCTTGTTCGTAATGCCAATCTGTATGGTGATGAAATCAGCCTTATTGAAATGAATCCTGAATTACAGGAAAAACGTGAAGTTACCTGGCGTGACTATGAACTCATTGAGCCCAACCCGCAAGCCCAGTATCGGCGGGAGATGACCTGGCGCGAATTTGATGACAGAGCTAACCAATTTGCCAACCTGCTGCTGATAAAAGGTATAAAAAAAGGGGATCAGGTGGCAATTCTGCTGATGAATTGCCTGGAATGGCTGCCGATCTATTTCGGGATCCTAAAAACCGGTGCCATAGCTGTGCCCTTGAACTTTCGTTATACTGCTGAGGAAATCAAATACTGTTTGGAATTGTCAGAAGCTGATGCATTGGTCTTCGGGCCAGAATTCATTGGCCGGGTAGAAACGATATTTGATCAGATCGACAAGGTCAAACACCGTTTCTTTGTTGGTGAGGATTGCCCTACTTTTGCGGAAAGTTGGGGACGATTGATCACGAAATGCTCTTCAAAAGATCCACAAATCGAACTGAGCGATGAAGATGAAGCGGCGATCTATTTTTCCTCCGGTACTACCGGCTTTCCCAAAGCCATTTTGCATAAACACCGCAGCCTGGTTTCAGCCTGTGAAACAGAACAAAACCATCACGGTCAGGGTCGCGAGGATAACTTCCTGTGCATACCGCCCCTATATCATACCGGCGCCAAGATGCACTGGTTTGGTAGTTTGCTGGCTGGCAGCAGAGCGGTTTTGCTGCGTGGTGTTAAGCCCCAATGGATTCTGGAGTCGGTTTCCCAAGAGAAGGTAACCATTGTATGGCTGCTGGTTCCCTGGGCCCAGGATATCCTGGATGCCATCGAAAGCGGGGAAGTGAAACTGGAAGATTATGAGCTTGACCAGTGGAGGCTGATGCATATCGGTGCCCAGCCGGTTCCGCCCAGCTTGATTCGCCGTTGGAAACAATACTTTCCCCACCATCTGTATGATACCAATTATGGTTTGAGCGAATCCATCGGCCCCGGCTGCGTTCATCTGGGTGTTGAAAACATCCATAAAGTTGGGGCTATTGGCAAACCGGGCTACCACTGGGAAGCCAGGATCGTTGACGAATCCGGTCACCCAGTGCCGCAAGGACAAGTGGGAGAATTGACTGTAACCGGACCTGGCTTGATGGAATGTTACTTTAATGATCCGGAAGCCACTGCCAAAGTACTCAAAAACGGATGGCTGTTTACCGGAGATATGGCGCAGATGGATGAAGACGGCTTTATTTTCCTGGTGGATCGTAAAAAAGATGTCATCATCAGCGGTGGAGAGAATTTATATCCGGTCCAGATCGAAGATTTTCTTCGCGGACATAATGCGATCAAGGATGTGGCGGTTATTGGCCTGCCGGATCAGCGCTTGGGCGAG
>DBRE01000057.1:920-16412 GCA_002305535.1 Syntrophomonas sp. UBA1376 | reverse complement strand
AGTCTGCCGCCGGTGGCACCTAAAGGGTGACCTAGAGCGATGGCCCCACCATTTACGTTTACCCGGGATTCATCCCATTTTAGTTGCCTGGCTACAGAAATGGTCTGAACGGCAAAAGCCTCATTACATTCGATCAAATCCATTTGGTCAATGTTTAGTCCGGCTTTTTTGAGAGCAAGGTTTACACCTATAACAGGTGCTTCTCCAAAATATCTGGGATCCAGGCCACCCGTGGCAAAAGAAACGATTGTGGCCATTGGCTTCAAATTCAATTGTTTAGCCTTTTCTTCAGACATTAGAACCAGAGCAGAGGCCCCATCATTCATTCCACAGGAGTTCCCAGCCGTAACTGTTCCACCCGCCTTAAAAACGGGCGGCAATTTCGCCAGTTTCTCAATGGTGGTGTTGAACTTAGGATGTTCGTCTACTTCAAACATCTTGGTCTCTTTTTTTACCTTAATGGGGATGGGCAGTATCTCGTCCTTGAATCTACCAGTTTCTATAGCCTGCTTAGCTTTCATCTGGCTGTTATAGGCGAACTCGTCCTGTTCTTCCCGAGATATTTGGTATTTTTCCTGCAGGAATTCAGCCGACATGCCTGAAGTGATCCCGGTTTCATCGTCTTTTAAGGTGGATACAGCATCATCAACCAATAAGGCATCACCAAAACGAAGTCCCCAGCGTGCATTATATACTGAATAGGGATAATTACTCATGTTCTCCACACCGCCAGCTAATACCGTGTGAGCTTCTCCGGCCATGATCATCATCGCTCCCAGATTGATGGCCTGCAGACTGGAACCACATTGTCTGTTAACTGTAAAAGCCGGGACTTCCACAGGTATATCAGCGCGCAAACTTGCTTCCCGGCTGACATTCAAGCAAATGGCGGGAGAATTTACGTTCCCGAATATAACTTCATCCACCTGACCGGGATTAATTCCTGCCCGTTTCACAGCTTCAGCAATGACCGTCGCTCCCAGACGATGAATGGAAAAGCCAGTTAAACTGCCCCCGAAGGTTCCTACCGCTGTTCGCACAGCGCTTAAAATAACAACCTTTTGCATTCGCATCTCTCCCTCATTCATATTCATGATCCATATGATTATATAAACCCGGCCTTTTCCGCCTCGAACTTGAGTTCATCACGAAAATCAGGATGGGCAATAGCTATCAGCCTCTTAGCTCTTTCCCGTACCGACCAGATTTTTAAGTCTGCTATTCCATATTCAGTTACAATATACTGAACATCATTTCGACCTGTACTCACGAAAGCGCCATAAGATAAATGGGGTACTATTTTGGAAAGTCTGCCCTTTTTGGTTTCCACGGTTGATTCCAGGGCAATAATACCCTTGCCACCTTTAGACATGAAGGCACCCATTATCAGATCCTGCTGGCCGCCGGTATGAGTATATTGCTTGTGACCGATTGATTCAGAATTGACCTGACCGGTCAAATCCACTTCAAGGCCACTGTTAATACACACCATCTTATCGTTCTGTGCGAGATTGGCAGGATTTAAGACCTGATCAACGGAATAGAAGAGAACGGAGGGGTTATTGTTCAACCACTTGTATAAATCTTCTGAACCAAGGGCGAAGCTTGCGATAGAAACATCCGGATTGTAGTTCTTTTTACGGTTGGTTATCACGCCCTTTTCCCACAGGATTTTTATGGCGTCTGGAAACATCTCGGTGTGCACACCCAGGTCTTTCTTGTTTTCCAGGGCCAAAGCTACGGCACTGGGTATAGAACCTATCCCCAGCTGAAGGCAGGAGCCGTCCTCAACTAACTCGGCAATGTAATTGCCGATTCGTGTTTCATTTTCATTGGGGGGAATTACTGGCAGGGCGGTCAGTGGAGTATTGGCTTCTACAATTGCATCCACTTCTGTTACATGCCAAAAATTGCGGCCGAAGGTGCGGGGCATATTTTCATTAACCTGTACAATTATTTTTTCGGCCTTTTTCGCCACGGGAAAGGCATAGTCACAGGACAGCCCCATACTGAAATAGCCGAATTCATCCATAGGAGATACCTGCATCATTACACACTGATAAGGTCTGCCCCTATCGATATACATTGGGATTTGTGACAACCGGGCCGGTGTGTAGGTAAAACGCCCTTCCTGAACTCCGCGGCGGCCAATGATACAGTAACTGTAATCTGGTTTTATGGGATCATCCTTGGTCAAATTTAATAATTCAGTGGGATATGCATCCACAACTGTTAGAATTTCCAGGTAGGTAAACTCATCTTTCCGTCTGACCAAAGCATCGATCAAAATCGCAGGTTGACCAACTGCCA
This sequence comes from Syntrophomonas sp. UBA1376, assembly GCA_002305535.1. Lineage (GTDB taxonomy): Bacteria > Bacillota > Syntrophomonadia > Syntrophomonadales > Syntrophomonadaceae > DTU018. The sequence goes on along the minus strand of DBRE01000057.1, from coordinate 14,102 downwards.
CCGGCCAAGTGACTCTCCAGCCATCCTCAACAAGCTTGACAGCTTCTTCTGGGGTGGTCAGCTTTTGCTGGTAAATATCCTTATAATTCACTTTTATGCTCCTCCTTCCTGATTAAGTGAATTACTAGAAAGAAAGTAGGGAACGGGTGAAAACTCATCCATCAATCCTCCAACTCATGGTGTCCCTATCAAAGGTCTGACTTCTGCAGAATAGTTATCCCGCAGCAGAATTCTTCAAAGGATACAACTCCGCCCCCATTTTCCACCAATCCAAACTCAGCATTTTTGACCTGCCGCGCTCCGGCTTCACCGCGCAGCTGCAGGGCTATCTCGTTGATCATCGACAGACCGGTGGCACCGATAGGATGTCCTTTTGACTCCAATCCACCAGAAGTGTTGATGGGGATTGAACCATCGTAGCGGGTCGCTCCTGATTCAACCAATCTGCCTCCCTGTCCTATAGGGCAGAAGCCCATCATCTCTGCTTGATAGATTTCTGAGAATGCGGTAGCATCATGGACTTCAGCACAATCGATATCCTTAGGCCCGATGCCAGCTATTTGATAAGCTCTTTGTGCTGCCCAATGGCTGAGAGAAGGCTCAGCAATATCTCGTTCATGGCCGCCGGAAATTACCGATGCCAGTACCTTTATGGCACGCTTTTGCATACTGGGTGGAAGGCCCTTTAAGTATTCTTCTGAGCAGAGAATAGCGGCAGCCCCCCCATCACCCATGGGAGCGCACATCGACCGGGTCAACGGCCAGCTGACTTCGTAGTCTGCTAATACTTTTTCTACCGGAACTTCGAATTGATACTGGGCCAGGGGATTAAGTGAACCATGAAAGTGGTTTATTGAAGCAGCCATGGCCAGCTGCTCCCGGGTAGTGCCATATTTCCACATATGCCAGGCTGCTTGAGTGGCATAGGTATCCATGAAAATGGTGTTGCTTACACCTGGCTTCCATTCCTTGCCACACTCGGCGGCAACTTTCTGATACTGGTCAATGAGGCGTTGGATTTCCGATAGATCGATACCACCTGCAAATGCCTGAATGACCATACTAGGGTACTTGGGATATACAGTCTTTTCTACCCCCAGTGCTAACGAAACCTGGGTCGTCCCGCTGAGGATATCCTTGTAAGCTCCATGAAATGCCAGGGAACCACTGGCACATGCCCCCTCTACATTGATGCAAGGTACTCGTTTGGGAAACAATCCTTCATTAACTAAGGGAGCAAAAGCTACATGACCTCTGACATTTTGCTGGCCTTGTATTCCTGGATCGTCGCCAGCAGGGGGAACCACTAAACCCCATCCGCAATTGGAAAACCACAGTGATCCAATATCCTCTGAATCGATACCCGCATCCTTCATAACCCCTGTGTAAGTCTCGCGAGCAAGATCCTTGTGGGTCGCTTCAATCCACTTACCAAATTTGGTCGAATAGGATCCAATCATATAGACTGCTTTCAAATGTCAATCCCTCCTTAACAGTCAGCATGCTCCGGTAGCCATCAAATGACTTTTTTGTCCATCTGACAGGCGCGAAACTCTGCTAAATTGTTAAGAGGCCTCTTGTTGGTTACTAAGTGCAAGATCTATACCAGGACGATCTTATGGCATAACGTCGGTGCGGGTGTTTTAAACAGTCTCAGTTGTAAGATTGAAGTTCTGTACGAGGAAGCAAGATTATATATATGAATTGGGACTTCCGCAACAATTCTCAAATGTGGTCTTTTAATCTCATATCTGATACTTCATAATTAATACAACAAGAGCACTGATCCTTTGGTATTTATCAAAGAGGTGATGATTAATGAACCCCTTTGAAGATCCTGCTCTAATGATGAACACACCTTACGAAGGCATTATTTTTATCGATCATGACGGGTATATTCGCTTCGCTAATACAGCATTCAAAACCTATACGGGCTTGGCTGATGCTGATCTCCTGCATACACATCTTTCCCAGCACAATTTAGACCCCAGCCTTTTGGAAACCATTCAAACGGGCGATCCCGACCTTTTGTCTTATTATCCGGAAGCCCGCCTGCTAGTATCACGCCAACCAGTTATCAAAGACGGTAAAATTGTTGGAGCTCTGGGGCGTTATGTAGCCTTAGACTTGTATGCTCTTAAACAAAAACTTTGGGATAGGGAAGATTTCCTAAAAATAGTTTCGCGAATCAGGATCAGGGATATCATGATCCAGACCAGCCGTCTTTTTACAGAATTAAATGCTTATCGAGATGATTTCTTACGAAGCAATACTGCTATAACAGGGATCGAAGCTATCATCGGTAGCAGCCAGAATTACTTGAAAGAAATGATATTGAGATTAGCTAATTCACCCTCAGCAGTTCTAATTACTGGTGAAAGTGGAGTAGGCAAAGAACTCTATGCCCAAGCTGTTCACTTTCATAGTGATCGTTCTCACCAGCCTTTTGTGAAGGTGAATTGTGCAGCTATTCCTGAGAATTTGCTGGAAAGCGAACTTTTTGGCTATGTGGACGGAGCTTTCACTGGGGCACGCAAAGGCGGTAAAATGGGCAAATTTGAGCTGGCCAACCAAGGCACTATTTTTCTGGATGAGATCGGTGAAATGCCTTGGTCTATGCAGGCCAAGCTTCTGCGTGTGCTGCAAGAAAAGGAAATCGAAAGGGTGGGCGATGGTAAACCAAGGCCTGTGGATGTTCGCATCGTATCAGCTACCAATGCTGACCTGGAACACCTGGTAGCGGCCAAAAAATTTCGCCATGATCTTTATTACCGCTTAAACGTGGTTAAAATTTACATACCACCACTCAGAGAACGAAAACAGGATATTATACCCCTGGCAGAACATATATTACAACGGTTGAATACCAAACTGGGACAGAATGTCTATGGTATATCTGAAACAGCTAAGAGGCTACTGACTGAGTATGATTGGCCTGGAAATGTTCGTGAGTTAAACAATGTACTGGAGATGGCTATGAACTTCTGTCAGACCCCTGAGATAATCCCGGAAGACCTTCCTTTGCATATTAGAAAAAGCTCTTACCAACCTGCAGACTATCGTGAAGCCATGTCACAAGCCGAAAGACAGATAATCATTCAAGCCCTTGATATAGCAGGAAAAAATCGCGAAGAGGCAGCTGAGCGACTGGGAATATCACGAGCCACATTGTTTCGCTTGTTGAAAAAGCATAAACTGCTTAATTATCCAGGCAAATCCTGATATCTGTTGACCGCAGACCACAGCTATGATCCAAAACGTCCAGGAGTTGACTGTGGGCGGGCATCTTAACAGCGCCCTCTTAATACCTGGTTGGCAGAGGGAATAGAAATAGGATACCATGTAAACACATCAGCATTTCGTGATAAGGAACAGGTGATAAGAAGGTTGGATTTAAGGCGTGATAAACAAATTCGGCATGTGATATTTGACTTTGACGGCACCATAGTTGATTCGATGGCAGTAGCCATCCAATTGATCAACCAGCTGGCTCATAAGTATAACTTAAAGCCTATGACTAATGAAGACCTGGACAAGCTGCGTCAGCTGCCGATACTGGAAAGGTTCAGGGCTGCCAACATATCACCTTACCAAATACCTCGTCTGGGGCTGGAATTCACCAGAAATTATACGAAGAGTCTAGGCCATATCCAAGTCTTTGCCGATATGCGGGAAGTGATTTTGAAGCTCAAAGAGCAAGGCCGGGTTCTCAGTATCATTTCCTCCAATTCCAATCACAACATTCGCAAATTTTTGGTAGACAACGACTTGAATGTCTTTGACCATATCTACTGCGCCAAGAACATTTTCGGCAAGGAAAAAACTATCGGCAATTTTATCAGGAAGCTGAATCTGAGGCCTCCAGAGTTAGTGTATGTAGGAGATGAAGTGCGCGATATAGCGGCCTGCCAGGCTAATAACATTAGAGTGATTGCGGTCACCTGGGGATTTGATATCAAGGAAATGTTAGAAAGAGCACATCCGGATTACATCGCTCAAAAGCCAGCGGATATATTGGATATTGTGCTGGGGATGAAAGAATAGTGGTCAGCCTTTATTGCGATGGGGAAACGCCTAGAGCAATATGACAATCAAAGCAATCGGTTAGACGTTTTGCCACTTATTATGTCTGCCTCCTGCCTACAACCTGCTAAACGCGCGGGAAGCAAGAAGAATCTCCTTGCTTCCCCGTGATCATTGATGATGTGTAGGATCCATAGGTACCCGACTTAGTCCAGCCCTACATGGTTCTGCCGGAGACTCCCATGAAACGGTGCAGGACTGAGGATACCTCCGCCCGGGTGGCGGTTCCCTGGGGGTCAAAGAGGTTGTTATCCTTGCCGCTTACAAGGCGCGCCATCTGCATCTCTTTTACTGCTTCCCGGGCATAAGGACTGATTTTGTCATTATCGGCAAAGTGTCTTTCTTCCTGAACCGCTTTCAGGTCAAGGTTCATAACCCTGGTGTAGTTGCTCATGATGACTGCCATCTGTTCCCGGGTGATGGCCTGGTCGGGAGCAAATTTCTTATCTCCCATTCCTTTGACTATCCCATTTCGGTTGGCCCATTCTATAAAGCCCATGTAGTAGAGGTCATTTTGTACATCATCAAAACTGCTTGCCTGGTAGCTCTTTACATCAGCCCTGGCCAGTCTTCCTAAAACCGTTACGAACATTCCTCTGGTCATGGCTGTGTCTGGACTGAAGGTGGTGGCGGAAGTACCGCTGAATAACCCCTGGCTTACCGCATACTCAATATCGGCCTTTGCCCAATGGCCGTTAATATCGGTAAAGCCCGGCACATCTTCTAAAGAAAGTGTATCTTGCATATAACCCACCCCATAGGTGGAGAAGTGGCTGGTAGTAAACACCAATACCTGGTTTACACTGTCATAGACCGAATCACTTAGCCAGTGTACATTACCATTGCTGTCTATATATACTGACTTTATGTTTTCCGCCTTTTCATCGGGACCCAGAGTGTAGGGAATAGAAACCGTTACTTTCCCGGTGCCGTAGTTTTCTACCTGTCCGCCGCTGCCATAGTCAACCCTGAGATCAAATACGGGACGGCTGCCTATGGCTTTTTGCGCTTCCTCGCTAAGCTGGCTGCTGTCGGTGCGGGCCGCGATTACATTTACATCATCATTGGCCTGCCTGTTTATTTCCTCAACAGCTCTTAAGTCCATGTTGATTCTAATGTCAGGGTTGTCTACTACAATTATGGTGGTAACTATTCTGTTGATGATAATGGCTTCCTGTATCGGTTTGGGCAGATTCACATTGACAGTGGATACATTCTGGCTGCCGGTATCCACATGAAGTATTACGATAATGCCCTTTTCCTCGTTGCCCTTGGCTTTGGCATCCTCCAGAGCCTTGTTAACCGCATCAGTTACAGTTTGTTCAGTGATGTCCACGGTGACATTACCCTGGCTGTCGGTTGTGCCGGGAACCGTAATTTTTGCCTGAGTGGGGGTATCAGGGTTATCTGGGGATGGTGATGTAATGATAACAGTACTGTTGTTATTTTCAGTATTGTTGTCACTGCCGGATTTGGTACTGCCGCCCCCGGAAGAACCTCCGCCACCGCCGGTATAGCTGGTCTTGATGGTTACGGTTACTTGCTTGGCGGCAGTTTTTTCACCCTTGCTAAAGGTGATGGTTACGGTTTGAGCAGCATCTCCTGCATCAGTCTTTTGCTTCTTAAGTTTTACTGCATTACCGACTACCTCCAAGTAGTCACCGGTACTTGCAGCATAGCTCAGAGTTATGCTGCTATCAGCTGTTTCTCCTGTCAGGAGCCTAGCCACAGTAGCGGTTACATCCGTGCCCACAGCCACATTGCTTTCAATGACAGCGGTTTCTGCGTACTTGGCTGCTTCAGCATCAACAGCTTCCTGGTCAGTATATGGAAGTGTGGCGGTTATACTTGCGGATTCCGTACCTCTCCCCTTGCCGTTTACCGCTCGCACCTTGACGGTGTAACTTTTCCCATTAGTCAGACCGGTTATAGTATAACTGGTGTCTGCACTTCCAGTGGATGTCCAATTAACACCATCCAAAGAATATTCATAGTGCTGGATGGCACTGCCGCCAGTAATGGCAGGGGCTGTCCAGGTCAGAGTTAGCTGCCCATCGTTCGGGGTAGCGGCAAGACCAGTGGGTGCGCCAGGGGTGGTGGCTGGACCGAATTCTAGATATTTATAGGTCTGGACCTTTTCATTGGTGTCAATGTCAGCTTTAGTAATTTCAGCAGCCTCTACGCCTTCGGTACTAGTTGTACTTCCCAGTATGAATACATCGGTATAGCCGCTTAAGTTCGGGGCTTTGTTCATTGCTTGGCCGCCGCCCTTGATAACAGGAGAACCGCTTGGAATTTCAACTGTACCACTATTAATATGAATTGCTGTACCACTTGCGTGGGTATTTTCTATAGTACCTCCAGTGACTTCAAATTCATCGGCAGCACCACTGATAGATAAATAAATTGTTCCCTTATAATCATAACCAGCAGTACCATCATTTACACTTGTAATCTTTGCATCGCCGCTTATATATGTTTTACCACTACTTAAACATATTATTGCCGGCCAATCAGAAGCCGTACTTGTCACTGAACCGCCTGAAAGGCTTACGCTACCGGATTGGTTATATATTGCTGCAAACCCTGCAGTTGTCACTGAACCACCCGAAACACTTACACTGCCACCATTGTTAGATATCCCATATTTAGCGCCTGTAACCGAACCACCCGAAACACTTACGCTGCCGGTTGAGTGATTGTCTATTGCAACATTTGCGCCTGTCACTGCACCTCCTGCAATAATTACCTCAGCAGATCCCGAATCATTGTATATTGCTGACCGGCCGTCACCGGTGCTATTCACTGTGCCACCAGTAACAACAAGTCTTCCGCTGCAGCCTGCTTCTACAAACACAATTGCGCTTTTATCAGCCGTAATTTTGCCACTTTTCTCGCTGCTGCTGTCTGTAATCGTCAACGTGCCGCTTCCAGAGTGGGAAATAGCTGTACCTAAAGAAGATTTACTTATGACGTAACCGTTCAGGTCGAGGGTGAAGCTTTTATCGTCTTTTATTTCTATAGAGTCAGGTCCACTAATGGTGATGTTTTTCAGCAACTGAATAGTCTGCCCATCTGCAACCGCATACACCGCATCCTGTACGGTGGGGCAGGGGTAGCCAGTTTCAACGATTTGGGCCACATTGTCACTAGACATAAGGCTGAAAGCTTGAAGCATCATCACAGCCTGCACCGTCACGGTTATCTACGGCAGCGGGGCACTGACTGTATAGCCTTCAATTACCGGCGTAAATACATAAACGCCCTCAGTATTCATGTCATATCCCGGCTGGGAAGTCCAGGTCACCGGAATAGCGACAGTGGTTTCTTCATATTCAGAGCCGTATATGCTGCCTGCCACGGTTTCAAGGTTTATCCGTACCGTAGCAGTCAGGGTTTCGGGCAGCTCTAAATCCTCAAGGGTTGTGCCCGGAGTAACGGTTCGTTCTGTTTCTGTAAGGGGTAAGAATGCAATGATTTCTTGAGATGCAGAAATATTGCTGTACGATTCTTCTGCCAGTACCCTTCCCGGCAGGAGGGTAAAGAGCATGCTTAAAGTAAGAATGATACTTAGTAATCTTTTCATAGTGCTATTCCTCCTTTGATAAAGCTTTATCTCTTTCTTCCAGAAGTTTTTGCAGTCTTTGGATTTCTTCTGGGTTCGCTAAACGAATATTAGTTTTTTCACAGGAGGGGCATTCCCTGGCTTCATTTACCCGGAAAAATAGAAAGCCGCAATCCTCGCAAGCGTAAATCACCTAAAGCACCTCATTTCGTGCTGGGCATATCTGCCCTGGTAGCCCGCTCCTCCAGATAGTCCCTTTGATTAAAACCTAACAATGCAGCAATGAGAAAGACCGGGAACATGCGAATTTCACGGTTGAGTTTGGTCACGCTGTCATTGTAAATCAGACGGCTGGTACGCATCATGTTTTCAAAGGTTTGCACCGCGTCCATGGTTTTAATGTAGGTTCGATTTGTCTTCAATTCGGGGTACTGCTCAGTTAACAGGGCTATCATGCCTAAGGTTTCGGAAATAAGCCCTTCCTGGCGCAGCACATCATCCGGGGTGGATTTTGCCGTAATCATCCTTCTCCTTGATTTGATAGTTGCCATCAAGGCTTCACTTTCAGCTACGGCATAGTCCCTGGTAAGATCGACAAGAGCCAACAGGGCATCAAAACGGCTGGATAGCTGTACTCCGATTTGGCTCATGGCGTTGCTGACATTCTCATCAAGCACGACTAGTCTGCGCTGGGTGGATATTATCCATATAACGATGACCGCAGCAATTGCGATGATGGCGATGAAATTTAACACCATAAGAAATTCCTCCTTATTCAAAGGTTTTCACCGCTCTGAGGATGTTTATGGATGCTCGTAAGTCATTTTCATCATGTTGTTCCTCCTAAGGAAGTTTGTTCACATCTTCAAGCTAGCAGGAAATTCCCCAAAGAACTGCCCGCTGCATGAAACATGTTTTTTTCGACATGAATCATATTTCTTGGATATTTTTATGTTAAATTTATAATGGGAATATAGGGGAGGAATGCCTATGCTGCAGCTGGCGCTCTGTGATGACAGTATTGACGAACTGTCCAATATGGTAAAGCTCATCAACCTATATAGAACATCAAGAAATTTTAGCTGCGAATATGCCGTCTTTTCAAACGGATTTGATTTGCTTTCCGCCTTGGAAAAAGGAAAACGGTTTGATATATATTATCTGGATATTATTATGCCGGGCTTTAGTGGCATTGATGTGGCCAAGGAGATCCGCAGTTTTGACAAAACTGCGCCCATAATCTTCTTCACTTCATCAACCGAATTTGCTTTGGAGAGCTATTCAGTAAAAGCTATCAACTATGTGCTAAAGCCCATCTCCAAAGAAAAACTGTTTTTTACCCTGGACGAAGTGTTAGAGCAGATAAAAGCGGAAAAGGATGAGGATGCACTAATCGTAAAGAGCCATGAGGGCATCCAAAAAATACTTATTTCCAATTTGGTTTTTGCTGAGGTCATCGGCAGAAATGTGTTGTATCATCTGCGCTCCGGCAAGGTAATCGAAAGTACAGAATCCTTTTCCTCTGTAGGCGATAAACTTATGAAATATGGGTGCTTTTGCAAACCCCACCGCTCCTATCTGGTGAATATGCAGTATGTGGATACTATTGAAAAACATCAGATTACCTTGCAGACCCTATCCACTATACCTATTGCCCAGGGCAAGGCACGGGAGATCAAGCAGCAGTATCTGCATTATCAAATGGAGGCAGAATAAGGGATGCTGGAAACAGCCATTGAATTCTTGCGTTATTTTATTGTTTTGCTGTTTGGGGCATTGGTTGCGGTTGATTTGGCTGGGATGAGGCGCACGCGGAAAAACTATTTGGTTTTCGGGTGTTTTGTCATCCTTCTTTTTACCTTGCAGGTTATATGCTTAATGACATGGGGTATGGCTGTTACCACCAAAGTGTACCCCCTGCTGTCTCATTTACCGGTAGTTGCTTTCATCCTTCTTTACTTAAAACGCTCCCTGCTGATTTCTCTTGCCAGTATGTTTGTCTCCTTCCTGTGCTGTCAGTTTCCCCGTTGGATTGGCAGTGCCGCAGGTAGTGTTTCTGACAGCGTAACCATGAACCATATTGGGTTCATAGCAGCAGCTATTGTGATGTACTACTTCCTGCAGAAATATGTTCTTAAATCGGCTCAGCATCTGATGGAACGTTCGGTTAAATCCTGCCTGCTGTTTGCTGCTGTGCCGGCTTTTTACTACCTATATGACCATATCGCATTTGTTTATACTGATTTTATGTATAGCGGAACCCGGGCCGCTCTGCAGTTCATGCCTTTTTTCGTCTCAATATTTTACTTTGTTTTTATACTTCTTTACTATGAAGAAACGCAAAAACAGGCCATAATGCAAAGAGAACGGGATATGCTGGATACGCAGTTTAAGAAGGCACAAACAGAATTTGCTTCGCTGCAGCAGTTGCAGCAGAATGCCGCGGCCTACCGGCACGATATGCGCCACCATTTGGCTCTTATACAGGCTCTAGCCTACCAGGGTGATATAGAGGAAATCAAAAAGTATTTAACGACTGCCCAGTCAGACATGGATGCCATCACACCTACCCGCTTTTGTGAAAACGAAACTGTCAATCTGATTTTGTCTGCTTACGCGGTCAAAGCGAAGCAATCGGATATCATGTTGACGGTAGAAGCCAGGCTGCCTGACTCGCTTACCCTAAGCGATACCGAGCTTTGCTCATTATTATCAAATGCTTTGGAAAACGCCATACAGGCCTGTGAAAATATACGCGACAGCAAGGAACGCTATATAAAGTTGCGGGTATATACCAAGAACAATAAGCTATGCATTGACATCCGCAACACTTATCAGAGCGAACTGACCTTTCAGGAGGGATTACCTGTATCAAAAGAACCGGGGCATGGCTATGGCACCAAAAGTATGGCACATATTGTGGAGAAACATAGTGGTGTATTCCAGTTCTCGGTCAAGGATGGCTGGTTTATATTCCAGGCCACTCTATAAGAGTCTCTCATGTCCGTTGGGCTCTCGCAAGGTGAAGGGAAGGGCGGGGGTGTTCTTTTTGCTTCCTTTCCCAGCATATATAATAATAGGAGATAGGTCTGATAAAAAACGCCAAGTGTCCGAACCCAGTTTGAAAATGGCGTTCGTCATGTAGTATTAAGGGAGGTAATAAAATGGAGATACTTATTAATCTCCTCATAGTCTTGGGACTGGCTGTGCTGGCTATCATAATACGATTTTTCGGCGGAGAAATGCTGATCTCCGGTTACAATACTTCTTCCCCTGAGGAAAAGGCCTATATGAAAGAGAAGGGCATTGGTAAGTTTGTGGGCAACTACCTGTTTGGATTAGCGGCAGTGATCCTGGCGGGATTCTTGCTGGGGAAAGCAGGAGTTCCTTATGCTCAGGATATTTCCTGGGCAGTTTTCGTAGTTGTCATAGTGGTTATGTTGATCCGAGGCCGACGCTTCAATCCTCCGGGGCCGCCTTCCCGGCAAAGACGCGTCACCCAATGGCTGGCCTTAGTAATAGCGGCAGTAGTAGGAGTACTGGTTACCTGGAATGCTCTTCCGGCGGGGATTGAGTTGCAGTCCGGTCAAGTAACGATCAGCGGTGCATATGGCACCAGTTTTAAGTATGTTGATATAGAACAGGTGCAGTTGTTAGAAGAGCTGCCGGAAATCAGCCTGCGCACCAATGGCATTAGCCTGGGCCCGATCAACAAGGGACACTTTCAATTGGACAACGGCAGTTCGGTTCTACTGTTTCTGCGTAATACCAAGCCCCCTTTCATTCACATCACCTTCCAGTCAGAAGGAAAGCCGATTATTATCAATTCCGGTGATCCGGTATCTACCCATGAGCTATTCCAGGAATTATCTGCGCGAGTCGATTAAACTGCTCCATAAAGGCGTCGGCCCTGCTCTAATAACACTTCTTTGGAATTGCCCTCCGCCTGCCAATGGATTTTTGCATCCGATATTTTTGGTGTTAACAAGTCGAGCATCATTAATAGCAGCCTGGGTATGATGTAAACAGAAAGGAGGGGGAGTAGTGCTCAATGAACTGAATAATGTGATCGATTATATTGAAGAGCACTTGACCGATGATTTGTCAATGGATATGATCGCTGAAAATACTGGGGTTTCTGGCTATCATTGCGGGAAAGTATTTTATTATCTTTCCGGGTTGACCCTTAGCGAATATATCAAAAACCGAAGATTGTCGGAGGCCAACAAGGATCTATTGAATGGAGACAAGGTAACGGACATCGCTTTTAAGTATGGCTATCAGTCCATGGACGGCTTTACCCGAGCATTTAAGAAATGGAGTGGGTTTTTACCCTCAGAGGTAAGGAAAAAAGGCATAAGTAAATCGTTTCCCAAGCTTTCATTTATAATAACCGTCAAGGGAGGAAATATTATGGAGTTCAGAATTGAGGACAAACCAGCGTTCAATCTAGTCGGCGTGAGTAAACGTGTTCCTATGCAGTTTGAAGGTGTGAATAACGAGATAGTTAAGCTGGCCGAAAGCATAACGGAAGAACAGAGAAAAGAAATGCATGCCCTGCAAAATATAGAGCCCTACGAAATTGTCAATGCTTCCTATGATGCGGATGCTAATTTCTTAAGAGAAGAAGGCTATTTAACTCACTTGATAGGCGTACTGACCACTGAAGATCAAATAAGTGCTCTGCTAGAAAAGGTGCCGGTGGAAGCGCATGCATGGGCGATATTTCCCAATGAAGGCCCCTTCCCTGCTACATTACAACAAACCATGGCCCAAATATATGCAGAATGGCTGCCTTCTTCTAATTACGAAGTGATCAATGCCCCCACCTTTTCTTTTACAAAAATGGATGAGCACAGGCAAGATTATGCCTACAGTGAAGTCTGGATCCCAGTTCGCAAGAAATAGCACATAGTACCCGCGCGACCTGCGGGTACTATATTTTACATCAGGTAAGGCAGGATATCTATGCTGGAGAGCAGCTATTGGCCTTACCCACTCAATTCTGATTCTGCCAGATGATTCAGAAAAGCGGGCAAACCTACTTCTAATAGACGGCGCCAAAACTCCCGATATTCTTCCATTGGCACAATTTCAGCCTCCAACAGGATCTGCAAAACCTGTCCATCTACCATGGCTATCAGAGAAGCAGCGATAGCCCGGTTTATTTTGGAGGGTGGCAGGCTATAAACACCGGTCATTATTTCCTCCACTCGATCTATCCAGCCATTATACTTTTCCTTAAACCGAGCATGAAGTTCGCCATTTCCCTGCATAGCTTCCTGAGACAAATAGTATTGAATACGGTTGTCATCTTTCTTCGCAAAACGCTCTATGATACCATCCACTAAAATTTCTTGCAGTTCTTCGCTGGTGTATTGACCACTTTTAGCCTTATTGGCTATGTCAGTAGATACTTTAAGAGACTGATCCATGATATCGTATAAAAGTGCGTCTTTGTTTTTGTAGTAGTGATAGAGCGCGCCTTTGCTTATGCCAGCTTCTTCCACAATACTCTGTATACTGGCGTTGTG
>DBRE01000057.1:0-885 GCA_002305535.1 Syntrophomonas sp. UBA1376 | reverse complement strand
ATAATCGTACAAGAAAATGCCCCATATGTCACAACGCTATAATAATTGCTGATTGTCATGAAGATTGTTATAATATGACCAAACCGGACGGTCGGTCTGCTCTATTCAACATGGAAAGGAAGGTTGCTTAATGGGGAGAGATGTGGCGACATGTGAAACTATCACCCAATTGTTTAATGGTGCGATTAGACGGGGTGGGCAGAATCGCTTCCAGTGGTGGAGAACTGGGCCTGATACTACCGAATCTTTGACTTACACCCAGGTAGGATACAAGGTTAAAGATCTGTGCGGAGCACTGTTGGAAATGGGCATTGAAAAAAGCGATCGGATTGCTATAATGGCCCCCAATTGCCCGCAATGGATGTGGGCTGATATGGCCATACTTAATGCCGGAGGTGTGACGGTGACCATTTACCCCACATCTTCGGAGCATGAACTCACTTACATAATCAATGATTCAGGCTGTCGGGCGATTTTCGTAAAGGATGCCGATATTTTGCAGAGAGTATTGAACAGCGTCAATAATCTGCCCACTCTGGAGAAAATCATCGTTATGGATTCAGACTATGGGGGGGATCATCCTCTGTTGATCAGCATTGATGACATGTTCAAGAAAGGGGCTGTCTACCTAGCGCAAAATCCTACTGCCTATGAAGAACGCTGGCATTCTGTACAACCATGGGATTGGGCCACCATTGTTTACACATCGGGAACCACCGGTCAGTCAAAGGGAGCCTTGCATACGCATCGCAGTATAATGGCCGCTAACTATCGGGATGACTATAACATCGCTATTAGCGGTTATTCTTTTGACGAAAACGATGTGAATCTATGTTTCCTGCCTCTTTCTCATACCTACGAGAGACAAATGGGGGAAATGATGAT
>DBRE01000023.1:34221-37431 GCA_002305535.1 Syntrophomonas sp. UBA1376 | reverse complement strand
ACGGGACGAACCACAGCCAAAGTTGCGTCCTGCTACGATCATATCTCCGGGTGTCACTTTGGAGTAGAACTCCGGATCCAGGTCTTCCATGACGTACTTGGCGAGTTCTTTCATGTCTAGAGTTTTGAACTTATGCCGACCGGAAATGATATAGTCTGTATTAACATCATCACCAAATTTGTGAGCCTTACCTTGTAAATCCATGCTGTTCCTCCTCCCACCCTATTTTATATACTCACGGGGATCAGTGATCCGACCGTTAAGTACAGAAGCCGCTACGGTAGCCGGCGAAGCCAGATATATGAACGCAGAAGGGTTGCCCATACGTCCCTTGAAGTTGCGGTTAGCAGTGGAGATCACGTTTTCTCCATCCGATGGCACTCCATTATGGGTGCCTACACAGGGTCCACAACCAGGAGTGACAACCGCTGCTCCGGCTTCGACAAAAGTCTCGATCAAGCCTTCGCGAATAGCCTGCAGATTAACAGAACGGGAAGCAGGAGCAACTATTAGGCGGGTTCCCCGAGCGATCTTACGCCCCTTGAGAATACCGGCCGCTATACGCAAGTCTTCCAAGCGTCCGTTGGTACATGTACCCAAAACCCCTTGCTGGATTGGCGTTCCGGCTACATCTGACACCGAAGATACATTATCAACAGTATGAGGACTGGCTACCTGAGGTGCCAACTGAGACACATCATATTCTTTTACCTGGGCATATACCGCATCTGCATCCGCGCTGATCGGTGTAAATTCCCGCTGGCTGTGCTGTTTTACCCAGGCCACCGTCTTGTCGTCAGCTTCCATCAAACCGCATTTGGCCCCCATTTCAATAGCCATATTGCTTATTGTAAAGCGGGCCTCCACGGATAAATCATCAATAGCCGGGCCCACGTATTCAGCCGCCATATAAGTAGCACCATCAGCGGTAACGTCACCAATGAGGTATAGGATCAGATCCTTGGAATACACCCCGGCGGGCAGGGAACCATTCAGCACAAACTTAAAGGTTTCCGGAACCTTAAACCACAGTTTTCCGGAAATGATACCNNNNTCAGCCCCAATCACCAGATCACCGGGCACCACATGCCCCTGTTCCGGCACCAGTTGATGACAAACTCCATCTCCGATGTCATAGAAGCAAATACCCTGCTCATCAGCAAACTCCCGCATCTGGTGATGCAGATCAGATACCCCCTGCAAAGGACTGGGAGCACTATGATCGATCACCATGGCCACCCGAGCAGGATCGAATACCTGTTTGGCTTCCATTTCCTTAAAAGCTTTAATAGCTAATGGTGAAGTACCATCTTGTCCCATTATAAAGTCCAGGTCGGCCACTACAATATCATTGGCTTTTACATCCAACCCACTCTTGTTGGACAGGATCTTTTCCGCAATGGTCTTACCCACTTTCTTTACTCCATCTCCTTCGCTAATTCTTCATAGATAACCATGAGTTCTTTATCAAATAAGGATCGCTTTAAGTCGATAGACATCTGACGCGCCCTCTTTAAGACTTCTTGAATTATGGGTTCAGGTAATTCCAAGCCATACTCCTTAATAAATTTGGAGCGAATGGCGGCTGAGCCAGAATGCTTGCCAATAACGATCTGCCGTTCCAGCCCCACTTCTTCTGGTGAAAACACCTCATAGGTGAGCGGGTTCTTCAATACGCCATCACCATGAATACCCGACTCATGGGCAAAAATATTGGAGCCCACAATGGGTTTGCTGACCGACAGGGGACGTCCTGAGGCCTCGGCCACGAACTCAGCAACTTCCCGAAACAGAGTGGTGTTGTAAGCAGAATCCATCCGCATCAAATACTTAAGACCCATGATCACTTCCTGCAGGCAGGCATTACCTGCCCTTTCGCCCAGACCATTTACGGTCACACCTACGTAATTGGCTCCAGCATAAATTCCTGACAGCGCATTAGCAACAGCCATACCAAAATCATTATGGGTATGCATCTCAATGTCTAACCCGACTGCATCCACCAGAGTCCTTATAAAGCGAAAGGTAGTCAGCGGAGTTAGGGTTCCCACCGTATCACAGAAGCGCAATCGATCTGCTCCAGCATGTTTACCAACCAGAGCAAACTCGGTCAGGAAATCCATATCTGAACGGGAAGCATCCTCGGCATTGACTGATACATACAAATTATTATCCTTGGCAAATTTAACTGCATCAGCCATACGGGCTAAAACATCTTCACGAGTAGTCTGCAATTTATGCTGGATATGGATATCCGAGGTGGAAATAGATATGGCCACCGCATCCACGCCACATTCCAGCGATTCTTTAATATCAGCGATTACAGCCCGATTCCAGGCCATGATGCTGGCTTTCAGTCCCATGTTTACGATCTGTTTGATACAGTCTTTTTCAAAGCCACCCATTACCGGTATACCAGCTTCGATCTGGTCTACTCCTATTCGATCCAGGTAGGAAGCAATTTTTAGCTTCTCATCATTGGAAAAGACCACCCCCGCAGTTTGTTCGCCGTCTCGTAAAGTGGTGTCGACAATATTAATTCTGGCTCCTGGCTCCTGGAACCAGTCGCGATCCAAACTCGATCTAGTCATACTCCCCTCACTCCTTCTTTAGTCTTTCCTTCAGTAACTCATTTACCAGGGCCGGATTTGCCTGTCCCCGGGTAGCCTTCATGATCTGACCGATTAAGAATCCGAAGGCTTTCTCTTTACCATTTTTATAATCTTCTACGACTTTGGCATTAGCTGCTACTGCTTCATCGATAACCTTTTGCAAAGTATCCTGATCGGAAATCTGGGCCATACCCTTTTCTTTGACGATCTCCTCCGGCGATTTGCCTGTGGAAAACATCTCTTCGAAGACGACTTTGGCCATTTTTCCGCTGATGGTACCCTTATCTATCATCTGCAGCATATCAGTCAAGTGCTTAGGCCGCAGCAAACTATCCTGCAATTCCAGATTGTTCTGATTCAAGAGACGGCTCAATTCCCCCATCATCCAGTTGGAAATGGTTTTGGCATCATGATAAAACTGCATTGCCTGGTCAAAGAACTCCAGGGTCTGCGGAGTCAAGGTGAGCCAGGCGGCATCGTAATCTGATAATCCGTAGTTTTCCATCAGTCTTTCTTGAGCCTGATCAGGCAGTTCTGGCATGGATGCGGCAATATCGTTTATCCAACTGGGGTCGATGCGCAAAGGCGGTAGATCCGG
>DBRE01000023.1:2239-34142 GCA_002305535.1 Syntrophomonas sp. UBA1376 | reverse complement strand
TTTTCCAGAGCCCGGAAGGAATTAAGATTCTTGATCTCTACCCTGGTGCCCAGTTTACTCTCTCCCTGGGGCCGTACCGACACATTAGCATCACAACGAAGAGATCCTTCTTCCATTTTACAATCAGATACTCCCGCAAACAGTAGGATCGAGCGCAGCTTTTCCATATAAGCTCTGGCTTCAGCTGCACTACGCATGTCCGGCTCAGATACGATTTCTAACAGAGGAACTCCACAGCGGTTTAGATTGACCAGGGAAGTGCTGGTGGTAGTGATGGAACCTTGATGAACCAGTTTACCAGCATCTTCTTCTAAATGAGCCCTGGTAATGCCTATGCGTTTATGTTCACCTTCCACATCTATGTCCAAATATCCCTTCCCACAAATAGGCTGATCATATTGGGAAATCTGATAAGCATTGGGCAGATCGGGGTAAAAATAGTTCTTGCGGTCAAATTTGCAGGTTTCAGCAATAGCACAGTTCAAAGCTAACCCCGTTCTTATAGCATATGCGACCGCCTGAACATTTAGAACAGGCAGAGCACCTGGAAATCCAGAACAAACTGGACATACCTGGGTATTCGGCTCAGCCCCAAAAGCGGTGGAGCAAGCACAGAATATCTTGGTAGCCGTCTTTAATTCCACATGAACTTCCAGGCCTATAACTACTTCATATTCTCTATCCATTGATATTCACCCCCAGAGTTGGCCGGGCCCTATGATAGTCAGTAGTTTGTTCGAAAGCATAGGCGGCTTTGAATATGGTACCTTCATCAAATGGTTGGGCCACCAGTTGCATACCCACCGGCATTCCGTTCACAAAACCGCAGGGAATGGACATGCCGGGAAGACCAGCCATATTTATGGGCACCGTCAAAAGATCATTTTTATATTGAGCTATCAAATCACCACTGTTTTCGCCGAAGCGGAAAGCAATGGTAGGGGTGGTAGGGGTTACGATCAAATCAAAATCGGCAAATACCCGCTGAAAATCTTCGGCGATCAAGCGGCGCACCTTTAAGGCTTTCAAGTAGTAGGCGTCATAATACCCAGAGCTTAAAGCGTAGGTTCCCAGCATTATGCGTCGCTTTACTTCATCACCCAAACCAACCGACCGACTCTGGGAAAACATATCAACCACATTGTCAGCCTCTTGATCCCGCAATCCGTAACGAACTCCATCGAAGCGAGCCATGTTGGCACTTGCTTCTGCCGGAGCTATCAGGTAATAGGCCGGCAAAGCATATTCACTGTGTGGCAGTGATACTTCCTCAATTATGGCTCCTAATTGTTCATAATGCTTAAGAGCATTCATTACTTGCTGAACTATCTCACTGTCTACCCCCTGTTGAAAATACTCCCGGGGATAGGCAATCTTCAACCCCTTAATATCAGGGGTTAAAAAGCTGGCATAATCAGGAACCTCTTTATCAATTGAGGTAGAATCTTGCTGATCATGTCCGGCCAACATATTCATCACCAGAGCACAATCTCTCACATCCTTGGAGACAACCCCTACTTGATCAAAAGAAGATGCGTAAGCCATTACACCCCAACGGGACACCCTACCATAAGTGGGTTTGAGCCCTACTACTCCGCAGAATGCAGCCGGTTGGCGAATGGATCCTCCTGAATCGGTTCCCAGGGCATAGGCAACTTCGCCTGCCGCTACTGCTGCTGCCGATCCTCCTGAGGAGCCACCGGGGACTCGCTCCAGATCCCAAGGATTTCTGGTGGGATAAAAAGCAGACTGCTCAGTTGACGAACCCATAGCAAACTCGTCCAGGTTTAATTTTCCCAGCAGGACTCCTTTATGTTCTGCCAAGCGGGCCGCTACAAAAGCATCATAAAAAGGAATGAAGTTCTCCAGCATTCGCGATGAAGCGGTGGTGCGGATCCCCCTGGTACAGATGATGTCTTTCAATCCATAAGGTATTCCACCCAGACCGGGGACAGGTTCAGCATCATCATAGGCTCTAGCCTGTTGGGTCGCTAATTCGCCCGTCACAGTAACGAAGGCCTTTATCTGATCCTCCACCTGTTCGATACGGTTAATAAAGGCTGCCGTGATTTCCTGACAGGAGACTTCTTTCTTGTCAAGTTTCTCCTTCAATTCGTGACCGGTTAACTCATACAATTGCACTGCTTTCACTCCCCTAGATAATCCGCGGTACTTTATATTGTCCATCTTCTATCAGAGGTGCATTGGCCAGGATTTCCTCCCGAGGGGTTCCTGGTCTGGCCTCATCTTTCCGGAAAACATTGTATACCGGTAAAATATGGTGAAGAGGCTCTACCGTTTCGGTATTTAGTTCATTCAGTTTTTGGGCATATTCCAGAATAGCTGTCAATTGCACAGCAAATAACTGTTTCTCCGGTTCAGTCAGTTTTAGCCGTGCCAAATGGGCCACCTGTTCCACTTGTTTTTCACTAATAGCCAACTCAAACGGCCTCCTTCGCCAATTAATCACACTTTATAATTATAGCAAATAAATAAATGGTAACACGTAGAAACGTGCCCCCGAAAAACTACAACCAGGATAATGTCTGGAAAATATACATGATCAAGGGAAGCAGCAAGATACCCGGTAACAGGTTGGCCACGCGAATACGAGTAACTCCCAAAATGTTCAAACCCAAGCCAGCGATCAACACCCCACCTAAAGAGGTTATATTATCAAGCATCGCACCGGTGAGGATCGGTTTAAGAAAGCCTGCCCCCAGACTTATAGCTCCCTGATACAACAGCACCGGAATAGCGGAGAACAATACACCTATTCCCATACTGGCAGCAAATAACATGGAGAAAATAGCATCCAGCATGGATTTGACCAACAGTATTTGATAGTTGCCGGTCAAACCGTCTTCTAATGCTCCTACCACGGCCATTGCACCTACACAGAACAACAAGCTGGCTGATACAAATCCTTTTACAAAAGAGCTATCTCCATTACCAAATCGCTTCTGCAGTCTTTGTCCCAGGTGCTCCAGGCGGGCCTCCCAGCGCCGCCATTCACCCACCGCAGCCCCTAGGGCCAAGCTTATGCCAATCACTGCCAAGTTATCAGCTTTTAAGCCATATTGTATGCCGATAATTATAATAAGCAGCCCCAGCCCATCCTGCATGGTGCGACTGATGTTGTCGGGGATACCTTTGCGCAGAGTCAGGCCGATCAATCCGGCCACAATGATAGCAGTTGCGTTGATAATGGTGCCTGTCATGTTTTCTACCTGTTTTCTTGCATATTGACAGCATTATACCTTTTCATTGCTGATAATAAAAGTTTTTAACGCCGAATGGAGGAATGTATACAATGTATTTAGGAATGGAGTAGCTTGAGTAAGGCTTCTTCATCCAGAATGGTGATGCCTAGTTGCACTGCTTTGTCATATTTGCTGCCCGGTTCACTGCCCACCACCACATAATCAGTCTTGCGACTGACGCTGCTGGTCACTTGGCCTCCCCGGGCTTCGATAAGCTCCGTCGCCTCATTACGAGACAGGGTTGGCAAGGTTCCTGTCAATACCAACACTTTCCCGGTCAAGGGCTGATCGGTTTGTTCCGAAGTTGGTTCCAGGCCGTTTACCCCGGCTTGTAACAACCTATCTACGGTGATACGGTTGCGTGGTTCCTGGAAAAAGGCGACTATACTAGCGGCCATAATGGAGCCGATTTCCGGAATGGCTGTCAGTTCTTCTTCGGTAACCTGGAAAAAATCTTCTAGGCGATTGAAGCGTTGTGTGAGCAAGCGGGCTGTTTTCGCACCAACATGTCTGATGCCCAGAGCGGTTATGAGGCGATGCAGAGGGCGCTCTTTGCTGTCTTCAATAGCTCGCAACAAGTTGGCAGCCGACTTGGGGCCCATACGTTCCAGAGATTCAAGATCGCCAGCTTGCAGCCGATACAGATCTTCCAGTTTACCCACTAGGCCCCGTTCCACCAATTGGTCAATTATGGCTGGGCCCAACCCGTCAATATCCATAGCTGAACGAGAAGCGTAAAAAATAAGGCTTTCTTTCAAACGTGCTGGGCAGCTGATATTTTCACAACGAATCGCTACTTCTCCCGGGGGATGAACCACTTGACTGCCACAGACAGGACATAAGGCTGGAGGGATGACTTCCTCTTCCTTACCGCTACGGTGTTCGGGCAAGGATTTTATTATTTCCGGGATGATATCTCCGGCTTTGCGTAAGAGCACCAGGTCACCGATACGGATGTCCTTTTCCCGCACCAGGTCGAAATTGTGCAGGCTGGCCCGGCTAACGGTAGTACCAGCAAGCGAAACCGGTTCCATGATAGCAGTGGGAGCGATGATGCCGGTACGGCCAACATTTATTTCCACAGCCAGTAAGCGGGTCTCTTTCTCTTCGGCCGGGAACTTAAAAGCTATGGCCCAACGAGGGCTGCGGGTGGTAGTTCCCAGTTCAGCCCGCTCAGCCATTGAGTTCAGCTTGATAACGACTCCGTCGATCTCATAAGGCAAGTCGTGCCGTCGTGATTGATACTCCTGGCAGATGTCAAAGGCCTTGTCTATACTATCAGCCCGGCGAGCTTCCCTATTGACCGGGAACCCCTGTTCATGCAGATATTGCAAAACTTCCCACTGGGAAGCTAAGTGGTGTCCTTCCAGATAGAGAATATCATAAATAAATGCGGCCAGAGCACGCTGCGCAGTAATGTGGGGATCTAGTTGGCGCAAGGATCCCGCTGCTGCGTTACGCGGATTAGCAAATACCCGCTCGCCCTGCTCTTCTTTCTGCTGGTTAAGACGCACAAATTCCGCTTTAGGCATATATATCTCCCCTCGAACTTCCAGGCGTTCTACGGGGGTACGCAGTCGTAAGGGAATACTGCGAATGGTTTTTATATTCGCAGTTACATCCTCTCCAACGACTCCATCTCCTCGGGTAGCAGCTGTGACCAGACTACCCTTCTCATAAACCAGGGCTATAGATACCCCATCTATCTTCATCTCTGCAACATACTCACGTTGGGCAGTGCTCCGGGATATGCGTCGATCAAAATCCTGCAGATCCTTAAATGAAAAGGCATTGTCCAGGCTGAGCAAAGGTTGGCGGTGAACAATGGGATTAAACTTGTCCAGGGGTTTGCCGCCCACTCTTTGGGTAGGAGAATCAGAAGTTATCAGTTCGGGATGTTTCTTTTCCAGTTCCAGCAATTCTTGCATCAATAGATCGTATTCCCGATCACTGATCAAAGGATCGTCCAAAACATAATAGTGATGATCATGAGTACGCAACTGTTCCCGCAACTGTTCAGCTCTTTCCTGTGGAGAAGTCACCCCTGGTCCTCCTTCCCGATCTCTTAACTAATTTTCTCCAAAGGAGCAATATCTAAACGCAGCATTTTTATGCCGGCATAGTCAAAATCAACGGTGGCGACTCCCCCACTATCATCTAATTCCAGTACCAGTCCATTGCCAAATTTCTTGTGATGAACTCGGTCTCCTGCGGCAATGATGCCGGGAACAATGGTAGGAGTAGTAGGTATCACCATCAGATCGGCCGGAATTTCCTGCAGAAACCTGGAAGGAGGGTTGCTGCGCTCATACCCGTATAATAACCGACTCACCGCTCGGGTAAGATATAGGAGTTCTTTGGCTCTGGTAATACCCACATAACATATTCTTCTTTCTTCTGCCAGATCTTCCGGGGTTTCGCTACGGTAAGAGGGAAACACTCCTTCTTCCATACCGGTCATAAATACGACTGGAAACTCCAGGCCCTTGGCACCATGGAAAGTCATCAGCTGCACGGTGTCACTGTAGTCCTGGTCATCAGTATCCTGGGCTAGAGCCATCTGGGCCAGAAAGTCCTCTAACCCTTCCCCGCCCTGGTCTTCGAATTCCATAGCCAGGGAGCGGAGTTCATAAAGGTTTTCAATGCGCATTTCGGCATCGGGCATTGTCCGCTGTAATTCTTCTATATATCCACTGTTTTGAAACACCTGGTCAAGTATCTCTCGTAAGGCCGCACCTGAAGTAGCTAAGTCGCCAATATAGGTTATTAAGCCATAGAAATCCTGCAGAGCTGCTGCAGTTTTTCGATTTATGCCTGGAATTGATTCAGGATCTGCCAGCACCTGCAAGAGCGATTGTCCAGTTTGTTCCGCTAACAGGTGAATTTTCTCCAAACTTTTTTCACCTACTCCCCGGCGAGGAACATTGATAACCCTTTCAAAGCTCAGCCTATCTCCGGGATTACAGGCCAATCGCAGATAAGCTATCACATCTTTGACCTCTTTGCGTTCATAAAAACGCTTGCCGCCAATGATACGATAAGGTATATAGCGACGTACCAGAGCTTCTTCCAAGATACGAGACTGAGCATGAGTTCGATAGAACACAGCAAAGTCATTGTAGGAGCGGTTCTGATGTATTACCAGATCCTGAATCGTATCCGCTACAAATACGGCTTCCTGAAAGCTGTCTCCCGCACAGAAGTGCACCAGCTTATCACCGCCCGCTTGTTCTGAAAAAAGGTTTTTATCCTCGCGGTCTTCGTTATACTGGATAACTGCATTAGCCGCCTGTAGGATCACTTCGGTAGAGCGGTAGTTCTGCTCCAATTTTATTACTTTGACATCAGGATAATCCTGTAAAAAACGTTTAATATTATAGGGTTCCGCACCTCGCCAACTGTAGATGGACTGATCAGGATCCCCCACCACAAAGATATTGTGATGGCGTGACGCTAAAAGCCTGGCCCACCGATATTGAGCATAATTGGTATCCTGATACTCATCGATTAAAACATAGCGAAACCAGTTCTGATACTTGTCCAGAATGTCGGGATATTCTTCAAACAGCCGAATGTTTAACAATATCAGATCCTCAAAGTCAACAACGTTTAGCTGTTTAAGACGATAATTGTATAAGTTAAATAGCTCTAAATATTTGTCACGCTGCGCCCAGGACATTTTTAGCCCCGCAAAATATTTTTCTGGATCAGTCACACTGTTCTTAGCCTGTTTTATGGAATAGTAAATGTCATCAGGACGGGTTTCGTAATCCCCCTCTTCTCTGAGCAGAGTTTTGATGATGGAACGACTGTCACTATCATCAGCGATAGTGAAGTTTGATTGATAGCCCAGTTTTTCAATATCCATGCGCAGAATTCGGTAACAGGCCGCATGGAAAGTCTGCACCCAGGCTCCTGAAAAGTCGGGGATCACTTGCGAAACACGGCTTCTCATTTCCTGAGCTGCCTTATTGGTGAAAGTAATGGCCATTATACTATGGTGAGGATTTCCCTGATCAATTAAATGGGCAATACGATTGGTCAATACTCTGGTTTTACCGCTGCCGGCCCCGGCCAGAACCAAGCAAGGCCCGTCCGTGTGCAGGACGGCTTTCTTTTGCTGTGGGTTTAATCCCTCTGTAAACTGATTCATCCATCTGCCGCCTTTTTCATTAGCTAAATACCTCTCTATTCTAGCATACTTTTTACTCCTCTTTGGCCTTCGCGGAACAAACCTTCCGGATAAGCAGGCCAAAAACGTGCTACCACCATACAGACTATCACCGCCAGCAGCAGGCGAAATAGCAATACTGGCAACCAGATGGCACCGATAGCAGCAAACAGTATAGTGTCTTCAAACACAGAATGACAAATCACCAAGAAAAGATTGATCATGTATATGTCGCGATAGTCTAAGGTGCCCTCCCGAGCCGCCTGGATTATTATACCTGCGCCATAGGAAATGCCGAAAACCAGCCCAGCAACCAGTGGCAAAGCTGCTTCTCCAGGTAATTTCATCCACCGAGTCAGTGGTTCCAGGGTTCGGGATAAAAGGCTGAGCCAGTTCATATCTTTGATAATTTCAATCAAGACCATCAATGGGATGACGATCAAGGCAATTTGTAGAACGCTGATCAGGCTGCCTCCCAGTGCTTCCCATAAGATTTCCAGCATGCACTACCTCCTGCTCTACAATAGCAAATTAAACAAAAATCCTGCTAAAAATGATAGGGTTACCCGAATCACAATCAGACCAAATACCGGAACTCCAGTCTTTTTGGCCACCGCTGCCTCCATGGGTAAACTATGAGCTAGCAAAAGCATTACTGATAAGATGGTTATTTCTTGAACACTCAAACCCAAAGGCAACAAGGCGCCAATGGCCGCATATATGGTGAGAAAGTATCCTAGTACCAGGGGCAGTGCTGCTTCTCCAGGCAGTCCAACCATCTTCATGATCGGAACCATAAGGTCAGATATCCAGGGCAAAATCGGAGTATATTTAAGGATAGTAACGCAAAAAAATACGGGTATGATTACCCGGGCTAATTCCCAAGTAATAGCTAATCCGTTTTTCGTCCCCCTTAGAATGGTATTCCAACTCATTACTGTAAATCACTCTCCTCGGGGATGTATCATCTAATTCTACCACAGGCTGTCCGGCAAAAATAGAAGTAGTCGAAGGGATTTATGCTAGCAGGCATTCATGGTAAAGTAATTTTAGATGTAAGAGGTCACAGGGAGAGGTCACTATGTATCGGCGAATATTCTGGGTTATGGCACTGGTAGCAGCGCTTCTTATTGCGCTTTTGGCAACCTATGATTCTTTTATAATAAAGGATCCTGTTGTACAACCATCACCATCACCGGTGGAGACCATTCCAGTTCAGGAGCGGACTGGTGCCGATTGGACGGTAATAGGAGCACGGGACGAAGTCTTGAACGGCACTAGATATGATGCCAGTTATCAGGTTATAAGCTACCCAGGTGGTGATGTGAGCGCCGATCGAGGTGCCTGCACTGACGTGGTGATCCGGGCCCTGCGCAGGGCGGATATTGACCTGCAGCAGTTGATTCACGAAGATATGGCCAGAAATTTTTCCGCTTACCCACAAAAATGGGGACTTACTGAGCCCGATGCCAATATTGACCATCGGCGTGTCCCCAACCAAATGACTTTCTTAGCCCGCCACGCTACCGTGCTGACCTGCCAGGTGGAAGGTCATCTTGATGAGTGGCAGTGGGGTGATATTGTATACTGGCGTTTTAATAATGGAGATGAGCACTGTGGAATCATCAGTGACCTAAAAAGCCCTTCCGGTCTGCCACTGGTCATACATAATGCTGGTATAGCTGTTGAAGAAGACTGCCTGGAACGCTGGGAAATCATTGGACACTTCCGCTATCCCTTTTCTTGAGAGTCCATGACCTTAAGAAAAACCTCCACCAAATCAGGGTCAAATTGGCTGCCGGCGTGGCGCCGCAGTTCTTCCACCGCCTCCTGATGAGACATAGTGGGGCGATAGGGTCGTTCATTAGTCATGGCATCATAGGCATCAGCAATAGCTAAGATGCGGCATTCCAAGGGTATACTTTCCCCTTGCAATCCCAGCGGATAGCCTTTACCATCCCACCGCTCGTGGTGTTTCAATATCCAGTCCGATATGAGCATCAGTTCTGGTGAAGACAGAGCGATACGATGGCCGATTTCGCAGTGCCTTTGCACGATACGGCATTCTTCTTCAGTTAGTTTTCCTTCTTTAAACAATATATAGTCGGGTATGCCCACTTTGCCGATATCATGAAAATATGCCAATAACTGCAGATCTTTGATGACCCGATCCGGCAGACCCAGGGCCTCGGCCATAGCTCGAACGGATGATTGCAGACGGTCAGTATGGCCCTCAGTAATATAATCCCGAATCTCTAAGGCTTTTACCAGGGTCTGAAAAATGGCACTACGAGCATTCATGCCGCTATGTACTTTTTCTCGGTACATATTGTCATCGGCTTCCTTAAAGACCTCCAGCAAGGGTGTTTTGGGATCTTTACGATAAGCATAGCCCAGGGAAATGCTGACGGGAAATTCTTGGCACAATTCATTATGGGATTTGACTGCCTCCCGAATAGCCTGAACCCGATCCTCCAAGAGTCTAGGTGTGGCCTGGGGAACAATGGCCGCATACTCATCACCGCCTACCCTAGCCAGAACATCACCACCGCGAAAACAGCTCTTCATCAAAGCTGCTACCACCCGTAGCATGCGATCACCCTGCTCATGACCCATGGTGTCATTGATCAGTTTCAAGCCATCCACATCGCACATAATTAATCCGGTAGAATAACTACTTGCTTCCTGCCGTTTTAGTTCCTGTTCAAAGTAAAGGCGGTTATATAATCCCGTCAGAGTATCATGCTGGCTTAAGTAGATCAAACTCTCTTCAGCAGCCTTGCGGTCAGTAATATCACGCCCTACTGACTGATAATCAATAGTGCTGTCATATTTATCAAAGATAGCTCGATGGGTCCACTGCAACCAGCGAATGCTACCATCAGGCATAATTACACGGCATTCCAAGGAGCAGGACGGATTTTCCGGGGACAAAGAACTAAGCTGTTTTTTGATCCACACTCTATCCTCCGGATGCACCGGTATCTGAAAACCATTTTTCAGGATCTGATCCTTGTTCCGGTCAAAATATCGGCAAAAGGCGTCATTTACAAAGGTAAACTTTCCGTTAGGGAGATTGCGGCAGATGAGTTCAGTTTGATCCTCGACAATAGCCCTATATTGAGCCTCACTAATCTCCAGGGCTCGCTGAGCCCTTTGGCGTTCCGTTATATCTTGAGCCAATACCATACCACCAACTATAGCACGTCGATCACCATAAAGTGGGGCGGTATTGAGTTGGATAATGCGTTCCGAACCATCTTTGTGAATGAGCGGCAATTCATAAGTATCTCTTAGGCCTTCTGTTACCCGGACACTGACCCCTTGATGCACCTTATCTCTAGCGTTGGGTTTGACAAAATCAGAAACATGTTTTCCCAAAACCTCTTCGGCAGAATAGCCTATTAGGTCAAAAGATTTTTTATTGATAAAGGTAATACACCCTTCACGATCGTAAGTAAAAAACATTTCATGCAAATTGTCAATGAGGGTGTTTAAGTAGTTCACCTGCTTGCGCAGATTGTTTTCGCTGGTCTGCAAAGCTTCTTCCGCTTTCTTACGAGCAGTAACATCACGTACCAGCCCGCTGAAGCCTATGACTTGTTTCCCGTCCTTGATAGGCATAACGGTGCTTTCTACCACCATATCCTTGCCGTTTTTGCGCTTAACATGCCACTCAAAATCACGTACCGTTTTACCAGTCTTGTAAACCTGTTGGAAGGTCTTTTTGACTCGCTCAACATTATCATCATCCATAAAAGCTCGGAAACTCATGCCCAATATTTCTTCATTTTTGTAAACAGTCTGTTCTGCCAAGTAGCGGTTGACAAATTGGAAGTTGCCTGCCAAATCCACTTCAAAGTACCCATCATCAATACGTTCAATCATATTGCGGTACTTCTCTTCACTCTCATATAGGGCCTGTTCCACCTTTTTCCGCTCGGTGATATTGCGCATGGTTTCGATAGCCCCGACCAGGTTGCCGCTGCGATCCCACAGGGGCGTACTTTTACTGGAAAGGTAGGATCCGCCTACTCCCAGCTGAGGGCAATATATTTCAGCAAATAAAGTTTCCTTCTCTTTCTTACTGATTTTTATGCGCGCATTCTCAGCCAGCTGAGGATTAATAGCCAAGTCAATCAGCATGGGGAGACGCCGTCCGAAGAAAGGAATGGCATATTCGTAGTTACCTTTTCCCAGGATATCGCGAGCTTTGATCCCGGTTAACTCTTCCATGGCATGATTCCACAAGGTCACTCGACTATTTCGGTCAATAACAAAGGTAGGCTCAGGTAAAAAGTTCATAATAGTCTGCAGTCTTAGGTGGGCTTCACTTAAGGCATCTTTGTTTTTTTCCGATTCATCTAGCTGGGCGCGCAGTTCTTCTTCAGTGGCTAGTTGTTGCTGATTAGCTGCGATCAGTTCCTCGCGGATCCTTAGTAGGTCAGCATTGGTCTGCCTTAGATCCTTTTCCATTTGCCTGCTTTCGGTCACATCTTCGGCCAAAGCCATTTCCCCGACAATTTCACCATTTTTGATGATTGGTGAAGCTTTGGTTCGAAAAATTCGGTGGCTTCCATCGCTATGGGTAACCTTGGCTAAATAAACCCCCGGTTTACCCTCCTTGATTCGTTGCTTGAACCCTTCTATAAAAACGGCCTGATATTTTTCCGGTATAAACTCCCACAGATATCGGCCGTGCAATTCATCAAGCTCATAACCTAACATATCGACGACTTTGCGATTGACATAAGTAAGCTGTCCCGTTAGATCATAAGTGTACAAAAGCTCATTGATATTATCCAAGAGCAAGCGATATTGGTTATCGTCATATTGATCCGGAACTCGGAGCAAGCAAGTATCCAGCTGTTCATTGACAAAGAAAAGTATAGGTCTCCAGTCCCCGGTTGCCGTTAAGGCAATCGCGGTCACACATACTGGTATGCTCTGCCCAGCCCGATCCACAAATTGTGTGCTATAAAACCAAGGAATACCTTGATCGCTCTCCTGGGCCAAGCGGGAGTATTCCTCCGCCTGTTCCTGAGAATGGATAAAGTCTTTTCTCCAGTTCAAAGTGAGCAAATCCTGTAGTCCATACCCTAATAGACCCGCCAAGCCAGGACTACAAGCTAAGATTTTGCCCTCAATTGTGCCTGCGAAAACAGGCTGCCAATTTCCGGCCAAGCATGATTGAAGCTCACTAACATAGTCCGATTTCATCATTATCCCCCATACTTCCCCATGGAAACCAGCGTCCTATATTGCCTCGATCAAAAAATTTTTTCTATATTCTGCTTATTCTTCCAAAGTCCTAAAATCACCTGCAAGAAATAAAATAAATCAATATATAGTGCTTAAGTCCTGTATATTGAAGCAGGTTATTATTAGAGGCCAGGGTGCTGGTTTTTAATTTGGCCTCGGCTACGTCCTCGTGTAAAATAATAGCAGTTATCATCAGTAGGATTGAGAATATGAAAATGGAAACAGTCAACCTTCATAATCTGGGATTAAACGAAGCGCTTGCTAAAGCTGAGCAGAATCTGGTCTGGGCTATTGAACATCAAGTCGATGTGATCGATTTCATTCATGGCAAAGGCTTACATAGTGAACGACGCTTTTCCGTCATAAAACAGGAACTGCGCCGCTACTTAAAAAGCAACCCTTTATTAAGCAGTTCTGGATACAAGGTAGTCCCGGGGGAATCTGATCTACCCATCGCTTTAAGTTTTGACGAAGGCCATACTCTGGTGGTGGCTCGTGGACTAGAAACAGAACACCTAGGTGGACGGCGTCAGCAGGAGAAAAACCAGATACTGTACTCAAAGCAGGGTCGTGAGATGAGAAAAAGCGCGAAGGCCAGGCAAGCTTCTAAGCGGCAACGAAAGCCGCGTTAGCCAACCAACTGCCCTTTTTAAGGGTTTCCTTTCACCCCGTGTTTCTGTTAAACTGTTTTTTAGCGCTTTTACTTAAGGAGGTTTTATTGTGTTTACCCCTGTTACTGATAAAGTATATATGGTGGCACCTGCCGATCACGGCAATTTTCCGAGCTCCGTTTCATTTTACATTGATGATAAGATCCCCACTTTAATCGATACTCCCTTGACCGCTTGGTCAGAAGCATTTAAGGCCAATATGGGAGATCACCCGGTAAAACGGATTTTAAACACTCATTACCACCGGGATCATACCGGATGCAACCATTTGTTTCCCGAAGCCGAAGTCTATGCTCATCCAGCTGATATCCCGGCTATGACTTCACAAGATGAATTTATTCGCTACTATGGTTTTGATAAGTATGCTGATCAAACTTTAACTAACGAAATCTTGTCCTGGTTAAAATGGCAGCCCAGTCCAGTTGCCCATCAATTGGAGGACGGTCAGATCATTAAGCTAGGTGAGGTAGAGTTGACAGTTATGCATACTCCTGGACATACTCCGGGACACTGTGTTTTTTACTGGGAAGAGCAAGGCATACTCTTTTCTGGTGACATTGATCTCACCAGTTTTGGCCCCTGGTATGGCAATATTAATAGTGACATCACCCAATTGATCACCTCTATCGAGAGAATGATCAGCCTAAATCCTCGGCTAATCTGTTCAGGCCACAAGGGTGTAATTAATCACAATGTTTCCGGTCGACTGCAAAAATACCTGCATCGTCTCCTGGAAAAAGAAGACCGCATACTGCAAGCTCTGCAACAGCCTCTAACTTTGGATGAATTAGTACGCCGTAAACTGGTCTATGGAAAATGGGGGAAAGCTGAATCTCAATACTATTACTTTGAAAAACTCAGTGTAATGGTTCACTTGCGCCGTTTGATGGAATTAAACCTGGTTGAAGAACGACATGGCAAATACCGTACTATCAATAATACTGCCTGCCAATGTGCGCAGATCTGATTCTCATGTCATACCGTAGAAGCAAACGACTCTGTTTGCCCGTTTGCCATAGCGGGGCGACAGAGTCACCCAATCGGGTAGGAGACTACCCATTATTTGGGTAGCCGACCTCCCACACCACCGCTCATGCGGTTCCGCAAGCGGCGGTTCCAAAGTTTACACGTTATCTCGCGAGTAGCATTCCATCAAACTAAGGTACCCAGCATGTTTAAGCCGCTATTGGGTAGAGCAATAAGCAAGATGGGGCTATGGACAGTGCGCCAGTAGCAGTAGCCTTTTCTTGTGTTGGCCCACATCCACGCTTGTTCTTCTTTGATTCCCAAGCGTTTGAGGTTCTCAAAACGTGTACGGACTTTCTTCCATCGCTTCCATATGACCATCCGTATACGGCTTCTAATCCACTTGTCCAGTTTGTGCAGTAGCTTCTTGGCATCTGCCAGTTTGAAGTAGTTTATCCATCCCCGGATTACTTGGTTTAGTCGGGTTTTCCTTGCCAAGGTTCGCATCCCATTACTACGTCCTGTGATTTCTCGGATTCTATCCTTGAATTTCTGAACACTCTTGGGATGTATTCTTAGCCTTCCTTCTCCTTTATGGATGTAGAAACCGTACCCCAGATATTTGACCTGCTTCACGTGTGCTACTTGGGTTTTCTCCCGATTCACCTTGAGAAATAGCTTCTCTTCGATGTAGGGGAGGATATCAGACTGTGTGAAAATTCTTTCGCCCAGTCTGTCGCCCCCTACGCCTGACTGGGTGTTTTCATTCATCGTGACGTGCACCACAGGTGGAAATCTCTATGACCATCTACGCTTTGTTGTTTTAACCCACCGAATGAGAACGCATTTCTGGAAAAGGTGACAGGGTACTGTTCAATACCCCCTGCATGTAACTTATAGCTATACCATAGTTGGTTATGGGTACCCCTTCCTGCTGGGCCTGCTGCAGGCGATTCATGTACGAGCGCCGGGTTATGGTGCAACCTCCGCATTGCACAATTAACTTGAATGCCTTTAAGTCCGTGGAGAAAACCGCCCCCGGAGATATCTGGAATTCCAAGTCTTTACCGGTATACTTTCTCATCAAGCGAGGAATTTTGACGCGGCCAATGTCTTCATGGGAAGGGTGATGAGAGCAAGCTTCAGCTATTAAAACCATATCACCATGATCCAATGAATCGATAGCCCGGGCACCGGTAACCAGAGAGGGTAAATCACCTTTATAACGGGAAAAGATGATAGAAAACGTGGTCAGGGGTATATGCTCAGGCAGCTGCCGGCTAACCTCTAATACCACCTGAGAATCAGTTATTACCAGATCGGGAGGAGAGCTAAGTTTATCCATCTGCCTGGTCAATTCCTTCTCGGTAACTACTAACGCACTAGCATGATTATCCAGTATATCCCTTATTGTCTGTACCTGGGGAAGAATTATTCTCCCCTTAGGAGCTCCAGTATCTATGGGAACTACCAGAATCACCACATCTTCCGGCTTAACTAGACCAGTAAGCAGTCCAGGGTCTTCCAGCCGTCCTACATCTTTTTGGTTTCTCAGGAGGTCTTTCAGGGTGGGCATTCCGCGTCCATCCACAGTGGATACCAGGACATATGACCAGCCTCTGTTTTGCACAGTCTGCTCCACATCATGATATTGTTCCAGATCAGTTTTATTAATCACTACTATAAACGGTTTATTATGCGAGGTCAGAGCAGCGGCTAGGCTCTCTTCATAATCAGTTATTTCCCCATCACCGATAACCAGCAGCCCCATATCAGCACTCGCCAATACCTGGTTAGTTTTTTGTATGCGCATTGGGCCCAGTTCACTTTCATCATCAATACCAGCAGTATCTATAAGCAAGCAAGGTCCCAGGGGATTTATTTCCACAGCCTTTTCCACCGGGTCAGTAGTGGTTCCAGGAACATCAGATACAATAGCCAGATCAAAGCCAACCAAGGCATTAATCAGTGATGATTTTCCAGCATTGCGGCGCCCCAAAACGGCGATTCTCGTTCTCATTCCTTTAGAGGTCTCATTTAAGCTGCTCAAATCATATTTCCTCCTCTGCTCGCATATTGTCAGCTTCACTATTTTCCTCACTTTGTTGCTGACGTTTAGCCCAACGTAATGAATCACCCCACTCCCATAGTCCCAAACGGTAGCCGGCCTCTTCTATTTCGGTTTTTAGTTGGGAGAATGATTTATATTTTTTGTTAACATATAAGTGGTAATGTTCCCGATATTCACTGGGAGTCAATACCGGCATCACCACATTAGCCCCCGCCCTTAACCCCCAGCTTAACCCCTTGGGATGCAAAGATTGGAGGGCAGTTGAGGCCACCATATTGATATCTGGCATCAGTATACGAGTCAGAGCCATCACTTTTAAGGTATGAAGCCAGGGGTCAAGGCGACTGTTTGCCGTTCTTTGTCCCATAGGGGTTTGGGGATGAGGAATATACGGTCCCAGGCCTACCATGTCTATATTCATATCCAGAAAGAATTGCAGATCCGCCAACAGGTGATCAGTATCCTGACCGGGCAGGCCAATCATTATACCGGTACCAACTTGATAACCGATGTCCTGTAAAGCATTTAAGCAATCTATCCGTTTCTGCAGACTCTGGCTCAATGGATGGATGCTGGCAAACAGTTGGGGGTCGGTAGTTTCTACGCGCAGCAGGTAACGATGAGCTCCAGCTTCCCATAAACGTTTATAGTCAGCATAAGACAGTTCTCCTACACTCAAGGTAATACCCAGCCCAGGTGAGCCATCCCGAGTGCTTAATTCCCTAATTCTGCTCACAAATTTTACCAAACAGTCTATAGCTGCTCGATCTTGGGTTTCTCCGGACTGCAAAGCCAAGGACTGAAAACCCATTTGGTGCGCTGTTAACGCTAAATCTATTGTTTTTTCCGGGCTCAAACGGTAGCGGTTTATGGCATGATTGTCCCGGCGCAAACCACAATAATAACAGTTGCGCTGGCAGTAATTGCTGAATTCAATTAACCCCCGCAGGTAGACCGCGTCACCGCGGCAATTCCGTCTTACTTGGTCAGCTCTGGATATCAAATCCTCCAGCGTTGCAGGGTTATTATCCTTTAATATATTCTCTATCCAGTTCATGCCTATCTCACTCATTTCAGATAATCTCTCAGAACTTGGACAATTTGTACTAATTCCGGCTCCGGGATGGGACAAGGCTCATTAAGAACCATTCCCCAATACTCGTTAATCTGCACCCGCCGACCAGCACCTAGCATACTGGTTTCATCCCCCCCTATATGGGCCCAGCGGCGGCCGTAAATTTTGGTCCAGCGCAGTTCCAACCCCGGATATAATTCCTTTACCGCCCGGTGACAGGCCTGCAATACCGGAAGCTGCCGGGTATAATAATCAATACGCTTTGAAAATTCTTGGGTCATGGAATGGACCTCCTTATAGGAATAAATCCCGCTCACCTGCTTCGATCCGTTCCAGCATACCACTGACCTTCTCCCTCACCTGTTCATTGGGTAAAGCCATTAATTCCTTATTAATAAGATAAGACGCTTCCGCCTTGGTTTCGGGGCTGGCATAATCCAGCAGGTACTCTTTGAAAGTAAGGATGGCATTAGGCATACACAGATTATGAATTTTCCCCTGCTTGGTAATATTCATAAAGCATTCACCGGTACGCCCGCAACGGTAATCAGCCGTACAGAAAGAAGTTATGAAACCCATCTTGGTCAAATCGCGAATCATCTCATCCAGACTACGGTTATCCCCGAGAATAAACTGCTGGCGATTGTAATCCAAACGGTCATGGGCATAGCCGCCAATACCGATGTTCGACCCGGCGTCCAGCTGGGTACACCCTACTTTTATAACTTCATTGCGAACCTCGGCTCTCTCCCGGGCGGTTAAAATAATCCCGGTATAAGGAACCGACAGGCGAATAACGGTTACCAGTTTCTTGAAGCTGTCATCATCCACCAGATAACGGCTCTTCTGAGTAAAGGGCGTATTAACAGCGGGTTCAATCCTGGGTACAGATATGGTATGGGGCCCAACCCCGCCAAATTTCTGCTCTAAGTCGATAGTATGCAGCAGCAAGCCCATAACTTCAAACTGCCAGTCATATAGCCCAAACAAAGCCCCGATACCCACATCGTCTACCCCGGCTTCCATAGCCCGGTGGAGGGAATACAGCCGCCAGTGATAGTTGGCTTTAATACCTTTGGGATGCAGACGCTGGTAAGATTTATGATGATAAGTTTCCTGGAATACCTGGAAGGTGCCTATGCCAACCTCTCTTAATATCTCTAAGTCTTCTACCGACATAGGCGCCGCATTAATATTGACCCGGCGGATTTCTCCGTTGCCAACCTTGGTGTTATAAGCCCGAACCAGTGTTTCGGCTATATAATGAACATCAGAAGCGGGATGCTCTCCATAGACCATGATTAACCGTTTATGACCCTGTTGAACCAAAGCAGCTACTTCCGCCTCTACTTCTTCCATAGATAGCTGATGGCGTATCGTTTCCCCATTTTCACTCCTAAAACCACAGTAAACACAGCTATTAACACAGTGATTGCTGACATAAAGCGGAGCAAATGTAACGATGCGGCGCCCGTATACCTTTTCTTTAATCTGGTATCCCACTTGATACATTTCCTGCCAGATTTCTTCATCCTGGCAATTCAACAGAGCTGCAGTTTCATCTGGCTCCAGCCGCTGCAGTTCCAGGGCTTTGGCTATAATTTCCCGCAATCTGGTCTTAGCGGGATTTCGATTAGTCAGCAGGGCTTCATTTATAAGTTCTTCATTTATAAAATCCTGTCCCTGGTTTAGGTATTTTGCTACCTGGTCAGGCTTTATAATGTTATCTATCCATTCCTGATAACTTATGCTCTGCATAAGGATCCCCCCCTAAAATAAGAATTTTTAAGACAGCCTCTTGCTAATTAGCTGTAGTAGTTTTGGTTAGGGCACTTTTCACCGTTACTTGAGGTATACCGCCTAATTTACCGGTTAAAGCTCCCAGTTCATCAGTGGTACCATCTACAATCAAGGATATAACAGCAATATCGCGTTCTCGATAAGGAAGGCCCATACGACCAATGATCATTGCGGCATGCTCATGCAGTATTTGATTAACCTGTGCCACTACTTGCCGGTCTTCTATGACAATACCGATTACCCCCAGGCGTTTTTCAGCCATACTGCCACTCCTCCTTGCAAAAAAATAAACCGCTCCTGAAAAAGAGCGGCCTTAAGCTAATAAGTCTAATTATGATATGGCCCCTCCAATTCAGCCCCAGCCTCATTATCAGGGTATATTCTTTTCTGCTTAGATAATTTCGGGATCTTAAAGATATTTCTTGTTCTTGAATTGATAGTGAGTGTGCAGCAATTCATGGGACTTGTACCCTAAGGGCTCATGCAGAAGCTCATTGTAAATCATTTTGACCTCAGGATTATTATGAGACTTACGAATCGGTAGCCCTTCATCTTCGATGTAAATGGCATCTATACGTTCAGCACGTTTGGCATTGGCTTTAGTTATGGGCTGCCCGCCGCCGCCTATGCATCCTCCAGGACAGGCCATTATCTCAATAAAATGATAATCACATTGCCCAGCTCGCACTTGATCCATTACTTTGCGGGCATTGCTCAAACCATGAGCCACCGCTACTTTTACCACCGTTCCATTTAGGTCAACTTCCGCTTCTTTGATGCCTTCCATACCACGAACCATCCGGAAATTTACATCCTGGAGTTCCTGCTCGGTGACAATTTCATATACGGTTCTCAGGGCAGCTTCCATAACTCCGCCAGTGGCGCCAAAGATGACGGCAGCGCCAGTATACTGACCCATCCAGGGATCGAACTGGGAAGGAGCCAGTTTGGAAAAATCGATTCCAGACATGCGGAACAGTCTGCCGATCTCGCGGGTAGTTAATACTAAGTCCACATCCCGGTAGCCACTGTCGCACATCTCAGGACGGCTGGCTTCGTATTTTTTGGCGGTACAAGGCATGATAGATACGGAATAAATATTGCCGGGATCAATATTCATTTTCTCAGCCCAATAGGTTTTTACCAAAGCCCCAAACATTTGCTGCGGAGACTTGCAGGTAGACAGATTATCGATCAAGTCAGGGTAAAAAGTCTCACAGAAGTTAATCCAACCTGGGCTGCAGGAAGTGAACATGGGCAAAGTCCCGCCCTCTTTAAGTCTTTTCAGCAGTTCATTGCCTTCTTCGATAATGGTAAGGTCAGCGGTGAAATTGGTGTGCAGTACATAGTCAAAACCTACCTGGCGCAGGCCATTCACTAGTACTTCCATAGGAAGGTCACCGGTTTTCATGCCAATCTCTTCACCTAAAGCCACGCGAACCGCAGGAGCAATTTGAGTGACTACTACTTTGTCAGGATCAGCTATAGCAGCAAGTAATTCATCAATCTGCTCGTTCTCGTAAATAGCTCCTACCGGACAGGCATGAATGCATTGCCCGCACATGACACAAGGGCTTTCGATCAGCGGTTCTCCCAGGGTGGGAACTACCATGGACGAAACACCCCGATTTTCCAATCCCAATGCATATACAGATTGAGTTACCGAGCAAGCGTCGATACAACGCCGGCATAAAACACACTTGTTTTGATCACGCACAATGGAAGGCGTAGAGCGATCCAACTCATAACCACGGGTCTTATTTTCGAATGGATTGTCGCGAATGAAATACTCAGCTGCCAAATCCTGCAGTTCGCAGTTTTGGTTGCGTATACAGTTAAGGCAATCCTGAGGATGATTTGCCAAAATCAGTTCCAGAATCATGGTACGGGCTTCAATAACTTTGGGTGTTTTGGTCTTTACTACCATGCCGTCTGTAACCGGTGTAGAACAGGCAGCTTGAAGCAGTCGGTTCCCTTCCACTTCACACACGCAAATACGGCAATTGGCCTTAACTGCCTGATCCGGATGCCAGCATAAGGTAGGGATCCTGATGCCAGCCTGTGCAGCTGCCTGCAGAATAGTCGAGCCCTTAGGAACAGATACTTGAATCCCGTCTATAGTAAGATTTATCATTTACTTTCACCCCTCCTTCTTATATGAATTTGGCTTCATAATCAGCTCTAAAGTGCTTAATGGTGGACAAGGCCGGAGTCGGAGCGGCCTGTCCCAGGCCACATAGGCAGGAATAAGTCATAACTCGGCCCAATTTCTCCAGCAGATTCAGATCTTTCTGGCTGCCTAAACCTGCATTGATTTTTTCCATAAGTTCCGCACAGCGAGCTGTACCTTCACGGCAGGGAGCGCATTTGCCGCAGGATTCATGCTCGAAAAATCCAGTAATACGCGTAACCGTATCTACAATTTCCCGGGTCTCATCCAGTACAAATACAGCCCCGGATCCCAGAGTAGCCCCAATGGCGCTCATATTGTCAAAAGCTATAGGAGTGTCCAATTGGGATTCAGGAATGAAAGCACCTGATGTTCCGCCAATTTGAACGGCTTTAAACTTCTTGCCTCCCGGAGTTCCTCCGCCTAACTTATAAATAACTTCACGGATGGTTGTATGAGTAGGAACTTCAAAAAAAGTCCGATTGTTCACGTCCCCAGTAAGAGTAACTACTTTGGTTCCTGGGTACGAAGGTACACCAATGGCTGCAAACCATTCAGCACCTTTATCCATAATCACTGGAATGTTGGCAAAGGTCTCTACGTTATTAACAATGGTGGGTTTACCCCATAAACCTTCGGATGGCGGGTAGGGTGGTTTGAAACGGGGTTCGCCCCGCTTGCCTTCCAATGATTCAATCAGGGCAGTTTCTTCACCGCAAACATAAGCACCGGCACCACTGCGAACTTCAATATCGAAGTCTCCCAGAACACCTTTTTCTTTAGCCTGACTAATAGCTGTTTTTAGGATTTCTACGATGTAAGGATATTCGCCACGGCAGTAAATATAGCCCTTTTTGGCACCGATAGCATGAGCACAAATGGCCATCCCTTCAAAAAGGGTATGGGGATCGTTCTCCATTATCAGCCGGTCTTTGTAGGTGCCCGGTTCGCCTTCATCAGCATTGCACACTACATATTTTTCATCGGCTTGGGCTTGATAGGCAAAAGACCACTTCTGTCCGCAATTAAAGCCTGCTCCTCCCCGACCTCTCAAATTAGATTTTTTAACTTCATCAATCACCGCTTTTGGATCCATTGCACGGGCCTTTTCCAGAGATTTATATCCATTCTGGGCTATATAGTCGTCTATCTTCAGCGGATCAATCTTACCGTAGTTTCGCAATACAATGCGTTGTTCTTCCGCCACTTATATGCCTCCTTTCAACATAGTATTGTACACGTGATCACTTTCACTTACACTGCGGTTATTAACTGTATTCAGCTATAATACTGGGTATTTGGGCTGGTTTAACATCCAGGTATGGCTTGCCATTAACAGTAATCACTGGAGTAGCCTGACATTGCCCCACACACTCGGTAAATTCCAGAGCAAATAATCCATTTGCGGTGCTTTCTCCCATTTTTATGCCCAATTCTCTTTCCAGGGCAGCTACAACCTCAGCAGCTCCAGCTACGTGGCATGGAGCGCTTTCACATATACGTATTACGTTCTTACCGCGACTGTTAACGGAAAACATCGAGTAAAAACTAGCGACCCCGTGGGCATCAGCAGTAGATATCTTAAAAACTCTAGCTGCTTCTGCAATAACCTCCTTGGGCAGATAGCCTAATCCTGCCTGGACAGCATGAAACGCTTGCAAAATACCGCCAGGTACATCGGCATGATCACTGATAACTTTCAGATAATCCAAACTTCTTCCCCCTCCCGTTATGAAGTGTTTAAGAGTAAGACGGATGCCCCCACATCCTAACCTACTCTTCCCTACGATAAGAATACAACATTTGTCAACCGAAGATAAAAGTTGAAATTAGACGCCCTTAACTCCATATTAGTTATTTTATGGCATATATTGTTATTTTCTTCCTGCTTTGTTTCATTTTCAAGCTCATGCTCTTGTTTTACTTCCCTTTCAGTTGTAGATAATATATCGAAAAGTTATAATCACTTTAATGTGGGCAAAAAAAGCAGGTGGTATGGCGAATTTGTTTCTGGCGAGCATTGATCATGATGCAAGCTACCGATACAGTCGGGCAAAGAACCACACAAAAGCCAGCACCCGTCGATGCTGGCCAATTAATTCTTATTCAGTTGTGCAGTGATAACCCTAGTAGAAACGGATACGAAATGGTAATTGGGATTTTATGGACTGCTTCATCACCTGAACATCAGCTTGGTAATCATCCGGATGAAGGCATAGTATCGTACTAAAAGCCCAGCACAAACCCAAGTAAGGCATAATCTTAGTCATATAAGGTTCCCCGGCCGGATAACGCAGATGCAATAGAGTATGAAGATTTGCTTGGGATAAGTTTTGACAGAGCTGATGATCATTGATCCCGGTATAGGTCTGGTATTCAGCTACATCAAAAGACTGGCCGTGGGCTGGTAACTTGGTGGCCCGTCGCTGAAAACACTCTTTGATCAGGTGGCGTTTAGTTTCCCGGTTAGTGGCTAGAAACTGGAAGAACCGATAGCGTCTGCTTTTGATCAAGGTAGTCGGATCGGCAATAGTAACGATCATCCCCTGGGGGTGCATACGCCCGGCTGATAGTTCTAATAATTCCACCGGATTCTTGAAGTGATGCAAGGCGGAAGAGTAGACAAATAAATCATATTCGTTCTCCTGCTCCAAAAAGGAAAAGGCATCTGCCTCTACGATGTGCAGATCGTCCAAGCATAACTTGGCTGCCCGTTGGCGGGCAATATCCAACATCTTATCTGATAGATCCACCAGGGTAACTTCGCTATCAGGCTGAATCGACTTAATTATAAAGGCAGCCTTTCCAGCCCCACCACACATATCCACGGCTCTCACAGGTCGGCCCAATTTCTGCCGCAGCGCTCTTAACACTGCCGCTAATATGATCTGGTATTCTATGTAGGTATAACGCGGTTCCTCGAAATCCTCGTAAAATTTTACAATATCATCCCGCTGGTATTTTTCAATATTAGCCTGTAAGATTTCGTCCTCCGAATATTCATGCCAATCCTTGCTGCTCATCAAACTCCTCCTGCCATACTTATCATGCCACTGATTTCGGTAACAGCCTGTCTAATTCCTTTTTTCTACGACAAACAGCCCCTAATATCCTCTGTCTACTCCCAGGAACCTGTTACGGTAGCGAACAAGATAGTTGAAAAAGGGATGGGCAAAAATGACCGCAAAGATCACATTTCCAGCTGCATGAATGGTATCGAATAGAAAACTGCTGGCCCAAGTGGCGGCCCAGGTCGTCCAGGTTAGTGGATAGACTAAGTTGAGCCAATGCCAGGTATTCATAAACATGCCAAAAAAATAGGCAGCCAAAGCCGACATGATCAGAAATGGCATTAAAGCCAATTGACGCTTACCTTTGCCTAAGACTCCGCTTAAAAGCCCACATATTCCCCAGGCCAGCATCTGCCAGAGAGTCCAAGGACCATGTCCCAAGAAAAAGTTGGAGATCAAGCCGGTCAGCATACCCACTATAAAACCAGTGCCACTACCAAAAACATAACCACTCAACAGAACTAGGAAAGTGACCGGTTGAACACTGGGCAAACTGGCAAACAGGATCCTTCCCAGAACGGCTAAAGCTGTCAGAGCCGCAGTAACCGATATTACCATAGTATTTATGGGCTGACGACCAGTAGACCACATCAAAAGTGCCAGAATGACAAGAAGCACTAAAGTGCTCACCAGTCCCCAATTGAGTTCGAAAATTGACCAGGAAGCCAGGCTAGCCCACAATGCTAAGGCTGCTAATGCTCCCACCAGTATCACCGGGATCAGGTGCTTTCTAACCATGTCCTATCCATTCCTCCCCGGGGTATTGACTGCTTTCCTTCTCCAGTAATATACCGTCATGCAAATACATTATCCGATCAGCCCAGCTGTTGGCCAAGTTCTCATCG
Organism: Syntrophomonas sp. UBA1376; assembly: GCA_002305535.1. Lineage (GTDB taxonomy): Bacteria > Bacillota > Syntrophomonadia > Syntrophomonadales > Syntrophomonadaceae > DTU018. Next base: position 8,777 of record DBRE01000023.1, on the reverse strand, counting down.
TGGGTGGCCACCAGAATAGATGTCCCCTGGTTGGCCAACTGCCGTAGGATATAGCCTAATTCCGCCTTTAATTTGTTATCCAGACCCCGGGTCGGCTCATCCAAGAGCAACACGGGTGGCTGAGCCACCAGGATTGATGCCAAGGCTACGCGTTGTCGCTCGCCCCAGCTTAGATCACGGGGGTTACGCTGGGCTAAAGGCTGTAAATGCAGCTGCTCCAATAATTCATTGGTTCGGGAATGATCATGCAGCTTCAGACTGCGGCAGGTGAACTGGATCTCCTCGCGTACAGTGGGTGAGTATAGATAATCACCCGGTTCCTGAGATAAGTAGCCAATTTTCCGAGCTAAGCTTGCCGCACTCAGACGACTGGGATCCTCTCCGAGTACATCCACCTGCCCTTGAAGGGGTTTGATCGTCCCTATCAGCAGCTTTAATAACGTAGTTTTACCCGCCCCATTGGCACCCATCAAACAGGTAATCTCACCAGCCTGTAAATCTAGACTACACTCTTTCAGTACTGGTTGGTTACTATGAGGATACTGAAATTCTACCTTAGCAAGACCTGCCACCCGACCACCGTTACTTCCGCCAACCGACGGGGTGGCTGCCTGCCATGCCCCGGGATAGGTCAAAGAACTAATTTCAGCCCATGATCGAGTCTGCATGCTGCCCTGGTGTAAATACCATATAGTGTCCGCCCGTTGACTGAGCTTGTCTAGCCGATGCTCGGCTACTACAATGGATATCCCCCATAAGCGACGGCACTGTTCCAGATAATCCAAAAGCTGATCCACCGAGGCAGCATCTAATTGTGACAGGGGTTCATCCAAAAGGAGCAACCTAGGTCGAACCATTATAATGGATGCCAACAGGGTTTTTTGTTTCCATCCCCCCGACAAATGAAGGGTAGGCTGTTTCAACCAGGGCTGCATAGTCAAAGCCCCGGTTACTTCCTGTAGCCTGGCATGCATCAGAGGCCGATCGTAGCCAATGTTCTCCATCCCGAAAAGCAATTCCTGATCCACCCGCGTAGTTACCAGTTGGCTCTCCGGATCCTGAAACAAGAGACCTACCCGACTGGACAATTCACGATGTGACCACTCAGCTAGCCTCTTGCCTAAAAGCTCTATCTCCCCTTGTAAATCACCGCCATAAAAACGGGGTATCAACCCAGCCATGATCCGCAGCAGGGTTGACTTACCACTGCCTGACAAGCCTGCCACCAGTACGAACTGTCCCTCCTGCACCTCTAGACTTATGTCCTCCAGATCAGGGTGTTGGTTTCCCGGATAAGTATAGCTCACCTTTTGCAAACTCATCAGTGCTCCCATCCGACTCCCCTCCCTTCCCCAGACAGGGTATGACCAGCAATAACCAGATTATCGGCACCGGCCCCATTTCCATCCAGTCGATAGCGGTTAACTGGGGATAATATGAATACTCTCCCCAACCAAGAACCATTACTGCCCCACTTAGGATCCCCAGGGCGAGCAGGTTGAGCAGAACCAGGGTATCTTTATTCTGCCAGGTTTCTCGATAGTAATTGCTGCGTTTTCCACTGCCAAATCCTCGTCCATACATGGATTCAGCCATCTCCACAGAGCGCTCCAAACTGGTCAACAATAAAACAGAACAGATAGGCAAGAAGCTCTTAATGCGCTCCAGCAATCCCCCCGAAGTCCATTCTACTCCGCGACAGCGCTGTACTTCGGCTATGCGATGGTATTCCTCCAGCATCAGGGGTATTAGGCGCAAAGATAGGTTAAAGGTGAAAGCCCAGCGTTGGCCAAACAGGCCCAGCAGTCGCAAAGTCTTGGCAGGGCTCACTAAAGCAAAAAAAGAGGCACAAGCACTAATAATAACCAACAGGCGTAAAGCCATCCCCCCCCCATAGGCCAAAGCTTCCCAGGTTAAAGGCAGAGTATGCCCTCCTGCGCCCATCATATTAGGAAACATCAGGGTGCTTCCCGCCCGGGAGAATAGCACATTGAGTAACACAATGAATATGACCAATGGGATGGCCATCCGCAGGTAGGCCCGCCAGTTGGATAAGGTATCAGAAGAGATCATAATGACCACAATGGCCACTAGCAGGGCTAACAGATATATTGGATGGTTAAACATCAAGGCCAATAAAAGCAGTCCCAGATGTAAAGCTGCCAATAACCCATAGTGAAGTTTAAACAGCGGTCGGTCTTTTTCAATAAATACAGGGATCTGTTGCATATCCTATCCTCAAACTTCCCATCGATGGACTAGTTTACCGGCAAAGCCATGATTTGACCCGCTTGTACCGCCAAGCCATATTTCCAAGATAATTCATCCGGCTGTGCAGAGAGAATCTGGACAGCCTCTCTAACCCCTTGATCGTCAACGCCAGCTATCAGCCACAGGGGATTATTGTCTCCCAACCCCTGACCGCTAGCCACTATGACTCCAGCACCCGTCCCCAGGGTACGCTTTACTTGCCCATCCACTCCCAGCAATTCCAGCCCGTCATCAGTAAAGTGGATACTGGCCCCATGGCGATCATAGGCCTGGTTCCACTTATGTAAATACGAACTCTGCTGCAGTTCCTCCCAGGTGCCTATTACTATCACCGGGCAGGTGGGTTTGTTCAACTGGCTTTCCTGTTCGCTCAGGTCGGCTACTTCAACCCCTCCAGCCCCTTGGGCGATTATGGCTTCCTGACATTCATGGGCCAATTTCATCCAGCGCTGATCAGTCAAAATCTTGACCGGATGATCAACCAGAGGTTGGGGGTAGCATCCGATTACAGCCGACTGACCAGCGGCATCTGACCAATTGTGATAGTCCCACCACACTATATCACCTGCAGCTGGTTTTAACTGATCAGCTCCCACTGCGGCTACGGTACCATTAACGAAGAAAAACCAGTCGCTATTTCTCCCCTCACTCTGCGCTGACACCAGTCCATTTATTCCCACAATAAAACCGCCGCCATAACCGGTGGTTATTTGGTGCTCTGCCTCCATGTATTGCAGTAGGCTATTATCTGGCCGGAGCTCAACTTGCCGCTCATCCAAAGCAACCTGACCAAAATCCCTGCTTAACCTGATCGTAAAGCCACTCTTGGGTGTTTGTTCTACTGGTTGATCAGGACTTGACTTAGCCGTTTCTCCACCAATAGTATCCGCCAAACTGCATCCACTGATGATCAACAATATTATGAGCAAACAACCAATTATCAACTTCCTTTGCATGGTTATCTTCCTTTCTCAAGCTGGTTAATTCAGTAATCATGCTATCCCTTTTTGTATGTAATGTGCTAGCACTCTGGGTGATTATTTTGAGCAAAATGAAAAACCGGATCAGCCACGATCCGGATAATAAACAGATGACAAAACCTTCTGCTTTCTCCTCCCTTCTTGGCCCCGAAGTTCGTCGATACTTCCGATCAGGCAGGTCTCCTGGCTCAGGTTCATCCTACTATCCGTCCCTTCCCGGGTTATCCCAGTGGCTTTTACGGAGTTCGTCACCAACACAGTAGGGGGAACTGCAGCGGATTTGCACCGCTTTCCCTTTTCAAGCACCTTGTGCTACCTGCGGAAAATATGATGTTTTATTGTGGACTATTGTAGCACAGACCACCTGTTTTTACCAACTCGGGAAAACGGCCCGAGCAGGAAAAAGGAAAACAGGGTAAACTTCCGAGACCACTGAACAAGTCGTTTTTAATGTGCCATTCTGAACGATAGCAAAGAATCTAGTTGAATATTANNGCGCTAAACGCACCACCGTAAACGAAAAGTCTTGCCTGTCATCGGCCGTTCCCCGTTTCCCTTCCATTCCCACAAATGTTCTAGGAGCCAATTCCCAGGATAGCTTCATCCACTTCGATGGCAGTACAGTCTCCCTCTTGCATGATATCTACCAGTGCTCCGATCTCCGGCAGAATATTACGGGTAAAGAACCGGGCAGAAGCAACTTTGCCCTGGTAGAAGTGGTAATCATGATGATCCTTGCCGATCTCATTGATCCTATTCTGGGCTATCAATGCCATTTCTAACAGCAGTTTAGCAGCGTACAGCTTACTGGTGGCATGTAAGATCCGGGTAGCAAAGAGTTTGATCATATCCTTTTTGCCTTCTTCACGCCAACTATTCAGGATATTTTGTAATTCCCCGAACTGTTGCTCTGCCTTTTTCATAAGCCCGAACTCGCGGGTAAACTCGCTATTATTGGAGTTTGTTTCCACAAAGTCAGTTATTTCCTGCAACCAAACAGCAAAAACCTGGCCCTGCTTCATAGTCATCTTACGACCTACCAGATCCATTCCTTGGATATAGTTGGTTCCTTCCCAAATGGGGTATATACGAGCATCCCGATATAGTTCCGCCGCCGGGTACTCTTCCGTAAAACCGTAGCCCCCATAGATCTGTAAAGCTGCACTGATACACTCCAGAGCATAATCTGAGCAAAATGCCTTAACCAGGGGTACATTAACATCATATATATTAGTGGCATGCTGCACTTTTTCCTGATCAGTGCTATTGTTTTTGATGTCTACCAGGTAGAAAGTACCGATAGCCATGGCACGGAAAGCGTCGATATAAGCCTTCTGCATCATAAGGCTGCGCCGAATATCTTCGTGGTTGATAATAGCCACTTGCTCGCCTTTGGGATTAGAGGTAGCTTTGCCCTGAATACGCTGCCGGGCATAATCAGCGGCATTATGGTAGGCAACGGCTGCTAATGCAGTAGCCGACAGACCGGTCATCAGACGTTCCTCGTTCATCATATTGAACATCTGGGCCATGCCCTGGGCCACACCATCTTCTCCAGGAGCATCACCGATCAAAAAGCCAACACAGTCATCATTCTCGCCGTAATTCATAACGCAGGTCGGATTGCCATGCAGTCCTAACTTGTGTTCTATACCCGCGCAGATAACGTCGTTGAATTTACCCGGATTGCCATTCTCATCTGGTAGGTATTTAGGCACAACAAAAAGGGAAATACCAGCTGTTCCGGGGCGTGATCCCTCAATACGTGCCAAGGTAAGATGAATAATGTTTTCAGTAATATCCTGATCTCCGCCACTGATAAAGCACTTGCTACCTTTGATCTTATAAACACCCGGTTCACCCGTTGGGATGGCACGAGTGCTGATATTTCCTACCTCCGACCCGGCATTTGGTTCAGTTAGATCCATAGTTCCAGCCCACTGACCGCTGTACATCTTGGGCAGGTAAGTATCCTTAAGCTGCTGGCTGCCGAAGTCTTCGATCAATCCAGCCGCTCCTCCGGTAGCCAAATAAAGAGTACCCAAGGAAGGATTAGCACCAATAATGTACTCCAACATGGACCACAATACACACAGGGGAACTGCTGCTGGATCATTGGGGTCGTAGTTGCTGCTGCACAGGCCATTGTCCTGAATAAAGAAATAAGCTTCCTTGGTTGATGCCGGCGTAATCACCTGGCCATTTTCATATTGGGCACCGATTTTATCCGAGTCTTCGATTGTGGGCGCGATCACTTCCCGCGCTCCTTTTAAGGCGTTATCCAGAATGAAGTCAATGTCATCTACTGAATAGCCATCCTTAAATCTTTCCGTGTTCAATACTTCCTCGAGATCCAGCCACTCCTTCAAAAGGAATTTATGATCCCGACTGTAGTGCATAAAGTTTGATGCCATATCACTGATTCCCACCTTTTTGAAAAATACTTACGCGAATTCATTTTACGTTTTCTTATTATACAATATCTTAATAAAACCGCGGCTGCAACCTATGTGCAATTCAGCTTTTTCGGCTATAGGAATATCATCGCTAGAAAAGGAAAAGCGCAAGTCTAAGACGGCCAAGACTACCGAAAAGTCCTCTTATCTGCCTGTGCCCTGTGGGTATGCCCACAAGGGGTGCCGTCCTGACTCTTTCAGTAGTCTCAGATGTACTTCAAACTTGCGCATTATTCACTGTTAAATTATTGTTTCTTAATACAAGGAGTCAATGATGTCTGCAAAGTGCTCCATAACCACTTTGGTTTTAATTTTGGCCGAAGGTGTAACTTCACCAGCCTCTTCCGACAATCTCCGATTCAATAGCTTAAACTTTTTAATGGTCTCAAAATCATCCAGATTCTGGTTGACTTTATCGATCTCTTTCTGGATTTGAGCCACTACTTGAGGATTATTAATGATATCATCGCCCACTTTTACGCACATACGCAAACCATTTACTTCCCCATATTCTAGTTCACTCTCGTCAAAGGGAAGGGCTTGACTGCGTAACACATGCAAAATCACTTCGAAATTAGGAACAACTAAGGCACTGATATACTTCTGGTTATCTCCCAAAATCACCACTTGATCCAGCAACGGACTCAGGCTACACAATCCCTCAATACGAGCTTGAGCCACGTTTTTGCCGGTATCCAGCACAATTATAGATTTCTTGCGGTCAACGATTCTGATATAACCTCGTTTATCCATTTCAGCAATATCCCCGGTTTTGAACCAACCATCTTCAGTAAAGGATTCCCGGGTAGCCTGTTCATCCTTGTAGTATTC
>DBRE01000023.1:174-2122 GCA_002305535.1 Syntrophomonas sp. UBA1376 | reverse complement strand
ACTAGCTTACGATGAAGATCCGTATCCAAATACGCCCCTCCAATATTCAGATCTATCATTCTTCCTCCCAGAGTATGATGCAACCGCCAGTAAACTGAGTTATAAGCTGCCTTCCACTGTTCACGCAGTTCACCTTCCAGCTGCTCTTCATATGGTATGGTGGTATTTATGTACCCATCTTCATCTTCCAAAGCATAGGTCACCTTCACTGCTATATCAATTGCCCAATCCCACAGCTTTTTGCCAGGTTCGGAAGCGCAAAAAGCCCCTTCCATAGCGGAATACATCCTGGCTGCCAGTCGGGGAACCCAAGTTATCCAGGTGGGACGGATCACACTCAAATCAGTCATAAAAGTGGCCGGTGATTGAGCAAAGCCTACCATTCCTCCAATGGTAAGCGGGCCATAATAGCCATTAACCTTCTCCATGATGTGGGAGAGCGGCAAAGTAATCATACTTACACAATTGAAGTTTTCCAAACGGTCATAGGTGGCCAGATGAGTATAACCGCGTATGGCGGCATAGAGAATGCTGCGATGGGAATGCATGGCTCCTTTCAGGTTGCCAGTAGTGCCAGAAGTGTATACCATAGCCGCAGGGCTGTCACCATCAACAGAAGCCAGCCTTTCCTTCAGAGCGGGTAGCTGAGTTTTCCTTTCTTCAGCCCCAATACCGATCAACTCGCCCAGGCCAAAAGTCTTTTTCCCATCCCCGCGAAATCCTTTTTCCAGACAAACCACATATTCCACGGTGGGCATTTCATTTAGATAGCCCATTACCTCATCAAACCTCTGTTTGGTATCCACATAAAGCAAACGGAACTCGCTGTGTTTGGCTATAGCTATAGTCTCTTCCCGCGAGAGGGTCGGATAAATAGATACCGTAGCACCACCGGCAAACATGTTTCCTAAATCTGCCCAGGTCCAACGAGCACTGCTAGTACCTTTGATAGCTAATAAGTCATGACGGTTGATGCCCAATTTCATTAACGCCATAGCAATATTCTCACACCCAGCTACCAGATCATTGTAAGTTATTATCCTCCATTTTCCACCATCGTTAAATAACTGGGCCGGCCTTCCTCCGAAGGCCATTTGATTGTTGTAAAGGGCCTGGGGAATAGTGAATACCTGTTCCTCAAATATTTTCCACATCGCCAACGCTTCTTCAATCATCGAGCCAACCTCCTATACCAAAATGTCGAACTGTTTTATTCCTATAATAAATATCTCACTTTCGAAATAAGCATGTCAATATGTAATGTTTTTGAGGTATTTGTCACATAGCTTATAAGCTAGACGAAATATTAAGGACGGTCACTTCGCTTACCAAATAATTAAGCAAAGCGGCCGTCCCAAATTAAATTTGTCCAAATTTTACGCGTTACGTTTCAGCAGATCTCTGATCTCTGTTAATAAATTCTCTGTATGGGTTAATTCTACCTCAGGTTCCACTTGGGCTTCTTCCACTGGTTTTTTAACCTTGTTTATCGCCTTAACAAAAATAAATATGGCCAGGGCAATTATAAGAAAGTCCACTATATTCTGGATAAACAAGCCATACATAATTTGTGCATTACCCACCTGGATCTGCAATGCAGAAAAATCCAAGCCGCCAATCAGCAAACCAATTAAAGGCATGACTATATCCGACACCAAGGAAGAAACAATTTTCCCAAAAGCGCCACCTATTATCACCGCAATAGCCAAGTCTAGTACATTGCCCTTCATGGCAAACTCTTTAAATTCCTGCCACAAATAATATCACTCCTTTTTTACCAACTCTTTGCTATTAGTTTCCTATTCAAAACAATGGAATGCAAGTAAAAAGGAGTTTTAGAAAACGCTTCCCGTGCTGACTTTTATATTGTCATCCTGAGGGAGGAACGACCGAAGGATCTTTCCCCCTTATATCAGTAAAGATTCTTCGGCTTCGCCTCAGAATGACA
>DBRE01000023.1:0-153 GCA_002305535.1 Syntrophomonas sp. UBA1376 | reverse complement strand
ACATCAGAAGTCCCCGCAGGGGGCAACTTTATTAGTGAGTTCCGAAGGAACGAACATCAGCAACCTTAATAGTGTTCATAACCCGCAGGGTTTGAACACATCAGGAGTACCCGAAGGGTGGAGTCCCCGAAGGGGGGCAATGTCCTACTCCGA
>DBRE01000061.1 GCA_002305535.1 Syntrophomonas sp. UBA1376 | reverse complement strand
TCTTACCTTGAGGCTGAAGCGGATGACACTCCTACGGTAATAATGTCTACTGCCAGTCCTTTTAAGTTTGGTAGCAGTGTAGCTCAGGCCTTGTTCAGCCCAGAGCAAATTCAGGGTAAGGACGAGTTTACTCTGCTAATAATGCTGTCGACCGCAACCGGGATCCCGATTCCGAAGGGGATTGCCGGTTTGGAAAACAGAGCTATCCGGCATACTACTTGCACTACCAGGGAAGCCATGGAGCAGACTGTATTAGATCTTTTGCAGCTGTAAGTAAATAAGGCAAGGGATCGGCCATTACCGATCCCTTTTAGTTTGATCAGCATGTTTGCTGAGCCGATGGGTTGAAAGAAACCCTATCACCTAACCAGCGGGGAGAAGACCCGAGGGCAAGGGCGTCACAGGTAACGGTGGGGTCTGAAGGAAGCCGCAGGGGGAATTCGGAACATAACGAAAGCGAACCGAGATTGGCTTGCAAGGCAGGCCCACTACTCAGTCTGGCCTTGCCTAACAGCTGGTTTGATGAAATGGGACTGATAAACTTGGAAACGTATAAGACCGGGATTTTGTCATTCTATTATGAAAGATAAGGTTTGCCAGGAGCCGTATACGAAGCCCGTACGTGCGGTTCTGGGAGAGGGATAATGCTGCAGCAAGCTACTGCAGCATTACCCTACTCGATTTTTCCGAAGTCTTATTTACCCCGAATAAAATACGGCATCAACTGATGACCATGAGCAATATATAATCCCTGCGTGGCCGAGGACTCATCGTATTTTTGGGATTCCTTTGAGCAGGGGGTTTGGCTGTCATAGAGCAGATAAGGAACCGGTTCACTGCTGTGGGTACGGATCCTCAAAGGAGTAGGGTGATCCGGCATGACCAGTACCCGGATATGCTCGAAACCAGCTAGTCCATCCAAAAGTACAGAGATCACTTCCTGATCGATTTGCTCGATGCTCCAGATTTTCGTTTCCAGGTTGCCTTGATGTCCTGCCTCATCAGGCGATTCGATGTGCAAATAGACAAAATCATCACCCTGGTGCAGACACTGCAAAGCCGCTTTTATCTTACCGGCAAAATTGGTAACAACGGCTCCAGTAGCGCCCTCAACCGTTACCGGTTTCAATCCCGCACAGATTCCCAAGCCTTTGACCAGGTCAACCGCCGCGACCACCGAGCCAGACAATCCGTATAATTCCTTAAAAGTCGGCAGAACTGGGCGAAGGCCCTCCCCCCACAGCCAAATGGAATTAGCTGGAGGATGGCCGCTGTTTTTAAGCTGCTGATTCACAGGATGATCACCCAGTATTAATTGACTTCTTTTCATCAGTTCCAGCAGAGCAGACCCATCCGCGCCTCCAGGTAAATGATTGGTTATGGGTTGGCCACTGATATCATGGGGAGGGGTCAGCTGCACATCACGACCGCGCCCGTTTTTCCAAACTAACAGATTACGATAGCTAATGCCGGCATGAAAGTGGAAACTATCTTCCCCCAGCTCATTGGCCACCGCTTGCATGAGTTCATGGGCATGGGCAGTGTTGATCTCGCCGGAACTATAATCGAGCATTATTTGCTTATCGTAGCTGTCTTCTTCTGATAGAGTAACCAGGTTGCAGCGCAGAGCCAGGTCATCATCGTTTAAATTTACTCCCATACTTACCGCTTCCAAAGGCGAGCGCCCGGTATAATACTTGACCGGATCATAGCCCATAACGCTTAGGTTGGCCACGTCACTGCCGGGAGCAAAGCCTTCGGGTATAGTTTTGACCTTACCAATAAAAGCAGTCTGTGCCAGCCGGTCCAGATGCGGGGTTTTAGCCGCCTGCAAGGGAGTTAGACCATTGAGTTGAGCCTGCGGTTCATCAGACATACCATCCGTTAAGATCACCAAGTATTTCATATATTTGATTCACTCCTGTTATTTGGCAATTTTATATCAGTATACCATCAGGGAGATGAACCAACGTATTTTTATTGGTTCAGCTAGCGGCTTGTTCCGAAAAATAGCAGTAAATAGCTCTAAATGAGGTAATTTATAACGGCCTGGGGAAACGATTCACTGATTTCTTCTTTGAATAAGGCTTTCATTTCCGCCAGCTTATCGTTGGTGTATACGTATTTACCGTAGCCAAACTGGCCGTACTTGTACTGACGATCAATTTCTTCATCCATGGGTAGATCAGTTTGGGGGAAAACTTCCAGGATGTTGCTGCGCGCCCGACTGGTGAAACGGTGGGAGATAACCTCGAAGGTAAAATCCATACCCGGTTGGTAATCTATGTGCTCAGCCAGATCATCTAGAAGCGCTTTGTAATCCTGTTGCCAGCCTTCATTGAGTATCACCGGTGCGATAATCACCCCGCTGGGGTAACCAGATGCCACGATTTTGCTCAGGGCCTGGAGACGGTGCTGAAGGCGGGGAGTACGATGTTCGTAGCTACGGATAACCTGATCCGTGTTGACACTGAAGCGTATCCGGGTATGGTTATTATGCTTTAGTTTCAGCAGGGTATCTATACAGGTAAACTTGGTCACAAATCGCAAACGGCCCCATTCCTGTTCAGCGAAAAAACCAATTGCCCGAGCCAATGATCCTGAATAGGGTTCTACCGCCACTGGATCAGAAGTTGCCGCTGCTTCGAATAGAGTAATTTCAGGACGACGGTTCTCTATGAGAATCGCCGCCTGATGCAGAATATCCTCCACATTTACATAGATGCGAATATACGGCTTTTTTCCCAACTGGGTATTGAGATAGCAGTATTCGCAGATGCCTTCGCATCCAGTCACCAGGGGAAGCTGGTAGTGAGCTGACGGCTTGCAAGTAGCAAAATCCAAAGTCTTGCGTACGCCCACTACCAAGGTGCTTTTGCCCTGGAAAAAAGCCTCCCGGGGTGACTTGCCGGGAATGCCAGTTACCCGATTGTGGGACTGCAAAAATACGACCTCCTGGCCAGCATTCTGCATCTGCTGGTAGATTTGCCTGCCTAGGGGATAATCTAGTGCCTCTTTTTCGAAAAATACCCTCTTTAACTGACTCGATACCACCATTAGTATTCCTCCTCCTAGATGGCAACCATTCCAATTCTTCTGAAGATAGTATGGCTAAGATAACAGCCGTCCATGTTTTTCAAGAGAGTGGTTGACAAAAAAGAGGGACTCTGACTATTATATATTATATACCCAAAGGGGGTATGAGTATAAACTGATTAAGGAGGCTCACCAATGGCCATTACCCGAAGGACATTTCTGAAGCGGGCGGCTCTGTCCGGAGTCACTGCTGCTGTGGTACTGAGCGGCACGGAGAAGGCGGCGGCCCAAATGTCTCCCCACCAGGAATACGCAACTATCATTGATTTGACCAAATGTGACGGCTGCTCACATCTGGATACCCCTGCATGTGTGTCAGCATGTCGCAGCAAAAACCAACCTAGGTTTCCTCAACCGGAAAAACCTATTGGAGATTATTGGCCACAACCGTTTCATGAAGATTGGTCAGACAAACAGCAAATCATTGATCGACTCACTCCTTATAACTGGACTTATGTGCAGCACCTAGAGGTTGAGCATCAGGGAAGGAAGGTAAGGGTTCATATCCCGAGGCGCTGTATGCACTGTGATAATCCACCTTGTTCAGGGCTGTGCCCTTTCGGCGTTATTGACAATACTCCGGAAGGAGCGGTGGTCATCGATACTGACATGTGCTTCGGAGGTGCCAAGTGCCGTGATGTCTGTCCCTGGGGAATTCCTCAGCGCCAAGCTGGGGTGGGTCTTTATAAAAAAGTTGCTCCCAAGTTTGCCGGAGGGGGTGTTATGTATAAGTGTGATATGTGTATTGATCTCATTCAGGAGGGAAAAGAGCCGGCTTGTGTTGCGGCCTGCCCTAATCAGGCGATAACCCTGGGAACCAAAGAGGAGATGAGAGCTTACGCACACAGATGGGCAGATGAGAATCAGGGTCATATATATGGCGACCTGGAAAACGGTGGTACGGCCACCTTTTACCTGTCTCAGATACCCTTTGAAAATATTGATCAAGCTATTAAGGAACAGGAAAATGACGGTAAACCCGGGCGACCCTCCATGGAAGTAGGTATTAATAATCCGTTAGATGAGCCGGGAAATATGGCCAAAGCTTTTGCAATCGCCCCGGTAGCTGGCGTATTAGCTGCCGGCCTAAGTGTATATAAAATCATGCAGGGGGAGGAACAACATGAAGATAGTGAGGCATAATCTGGCCATTCGCTTCGTTCACTGGGTCACTGCCTTATCGATTTTTGTTCTCATTTTTACTGGGTTCGGACAAATGCCTATGTATAAGCGTTACAATGTGGATCAAATACCTGGCCTGGGATGGTCCAGTGATTTTATGGTGACCTTAAATATTCATTATGTAGCTGCGGCTATTCTCATATTCATTAGTCTTTACTATATTACTTATCTGATTGGCACGCGCCGTTGGGATATACTGCCCAGGCGTGGTGATATCAAAGAATCGATCCAGATCTTTGCCTCCATGGTAGGTTTGGCCGAAGAACCCAAGAACCGCAAATACCTGGCTGAGCAGAGAGTGGCCTTTTTGATAACTGCTGTTTCTGTTGCCATGCTGATTGTAACCGGACTTATAAAGGTGTACAAGAATCTACCTGGTGTGGATGTATCCGCTAGTTTAGTATTTTGGATCGCTCAGATACACAACCTATTTACTGTTATTCTGCTTCTTTCAATAATCGTTCACTTGCTGGCCTTTTTGATAAAAGATAATCGTCCTTTAGTATCCAGTATGTTTACCGGCCAGATCGATCGAGCTTATGTAGAGCGCAGGCATGAGTTGTGGCTGGCCGAGTTGGCAGGGCCAGCCATAGCAACTGAGGAAAAGGCACTTATTGTGGAAGAAACTGAGATCCTAGAAAAAGTGGAAAATAAAGAAGAGAGTGCGACTGGAGAATCCAATGAGACTATAGGAGACTGTGAGGCAATCGAGGAAAATAAGGTTATTGAAAGAAATGAGATTACGGCAGACCTTAATACGGTATAATCATCAATAGAAAGCGCTCTTTTCGCAGAATATACTAGGGAAATCCTGAAAACCATCAGACTTGAGCAGCTCTGCAGTTTTTATACTCATGGCAGCAAAGAGAAGGGCATTAATGAAGGGAGGAACACGGTGGAGAAAATATACGATCTAGTTATACTGGGGTGCGGCCCGGCCGGTTTATCTGCAGCTATTAATGCCACTATTCGCAATAAAGAGGTTGTGGTCATGGGCACTGAAATCTGTAGTCCGCCACTGCATAAAGCCCAGGTAGTAGATAATTATTTAGGATTGCCGGCTATGAAGGGAAAAGATCTGTTAGACGCTTTCCAGGAGCATGCCGAAAAAATGGGCGTAAAAATAATGGCTCAGAAGGCAGAAACCATAACCGAGATGGATGGTTTGTATCTTATTCTCCTGGGTGAAGACGTAATAACATCCCGAACCATTGTCATAGCTACCGGGGTTCCCTACAAACCTACTCTACCCCAGGAGGATTTTTTCCTGGGCAAAGGGCTGGGTTACTGTGCCACCTGTGACGGGCCGATTTATAGAGGAAAAGATGTCTTGCTCATAGGACATAGTGATGAAGCCGAACACGAAGCCAATTTCATGGCTGAGATCTGCAATAAGGTCTACTATATACCTCTGTATAAAAAAGTTGGTTCCTTGGATTCCCGGGTACAGATCCTGGACAGTAGACCTGATTCCATAATTGGAACCGATTTTGTAGAAGGACTAAGGCTGAAGGATGGCCGGGAAATAGCTGTAGAAGGTTTATTTGTACTGGGCGGCGAAACTGCTCCGGATCGACTGATACCTGGTCTGAAGATAGAGAAAAACCATATTATAGTAAACCGCCAGCAGGAAACAAATTTACCAGGGGTTTATGCAGCTGGAGACTGCACCGGTCCTCCCTATCAGGTGGCCAAATCAGTCGGGGAAGGCCAGGTAGCCGGCCTCAATGCAGCCAAATATGCCTCCAAAAGATAAGCAAGGTTTCATTCCTGCTTATCTTCATCATCGGTTTTCTTAGGAGAAGGCCGGCTGACTAACCCAAACTCATAAAACAAATCGTTTATTGAACCAAATAGTGAATTAGCATAACTGCCGCTATGTTTACCTTTAGCTTGTCTCATGGCTATCGTTTCTTGAACGAGCCTGCCGATTCTGCTGTTAATAGGCATCGTTATCACCTCTGTCTAAGAATAGTATTCCTGGATAAGCAGGCTTTTATGATGGAAAGCTTGATAAAGATATAATTAATAGCCGTAAGCGGCCATATTTTTTATCCGAGATCCCTAAAGCCGGTTGACGAACCCTGGTGAGGATGCTATAATGAATTTCGTTGCGGAGCCGTGGTGTAGCGGTTAACATGNNCCATATTTGCCTCGATAGCTCAGCTGGTAGAGCAGCGGACTGAAAATCCGCGTGTCGGTGGTTCAACTCCGCCTCGAGGCACCATATGGGCGGAAGTGGCTCAGTGGTAGAGCATCGCCTTGCCAAGGCGAGGGTCGCGAGTTCGAATCTCGTCTTCCGCTCCAGTAAGTCTATACAGCGTTACCCTCAGGTGACGCTTTTTATTTGCTAAAAAGCCGCGGACAGACAGCTTGCGGAAACAGGTTAAAACTGATATACTAATTTCTGCGCGATACGCGATTTTTGGGCGGATGGCGAAGTGGCTAACGCTGTGGTCTGCAAAACCACCATCCACCGGTTCGAATCCGGTTCCGCCCTCCATATCGTGCCCGGGTGGCGGAATAGGCAGACGCACGGGACTTAAAATCCCGCGAGGTTTACCCCTCGTGCCGGTTCGACCCCGGCCTCGGGCACCATCTTTAAGTTGAAAAACCGGCTTTGGTCCGGTTTTTTGTATTTTATAGCAAAGAATTCAAACCAAGCGATCAATATCATAGCAGGTAAACGCTAATCTTTATTCCATGTATTCGACTAGATATTCCTTGTTTTATATGGCATTGTTATAATATGATGTCTGGCAACCCGTCACATTAATGCAAATCTAATCTCAATAGGAGGTGGTTAGTATGACAAATGATCCCATGCAAAAGAACAGATTGGGCGAGTCTCTACCCAGCCGTAACGACGCTAGAGGACAACATCCTGGGATCACTCGTGAAAATGGTGCTCCGGTTATTAACAATCAGGATACTATGACCGCAGGCCCAAGAGGACCTCAAATCCTTCAGGACGCATGGCTGCTCGAAAAGCATGCGCACTTCAACCGTGAGGTAATCCCTGAGCGTCGTATGCACGCCAAAGGATCTGGTGCCTTCGGTGAGTTCGTGGTTACACATGACATAACAAAATACTCTAAAGCGAAGATATTTTCCGAGATAGGAAAGAAGACAAAAGTCTTCATACGCTTTTCTACAGTAGCCGGGGAGCGCGGCGCAGCCGATGCGGAGCGTGATATACGCGGATTTGCTATGAAATACTACACTGAAGAAGGTAACTGGGATCTGGTTGGCAACAACACCCCGGTTTTCTTTTTTCGGGATCCTAAGAAGTTTATCGACCTGAATCATGCGGTTAAGCGTGATCCTCGCACTAATATGCGAAGTCCCAATACTAACTGGGACTTCTGGACATCCCTACCGGAGTCATTGCTGCAGGTTACCATTACTATGAGTGATCGCGGTATTCCTTCTTCCTATCGCTATATGCATGGATTCTCAAGTCATACTTATAGTCTGATCAATGCAGCCAATGAGAGATTTTGGGTGAAATTCCACTTCCGCAGTCAGCAGGGTATCCAGAATCTGACCGATCAAGAATCTGAAATGGTGGTAGCCAAGGATCGGGAGAGTCATCAGCGAGATCTTTATACGGCCATTGAAAAAGGAATGTTCCCGAAATGGACTATGTTTATTCAGGTCATGACCGAAGAACAGGCCAGAAATATGCCCTATAACCCCTTTGATCTGACTAAAATGTGGTACAAGACAGATTTCCCTCTGATCGAAGTAGGCGAAATCGTATTGAACCAGAATCCGGACAATTATTTTGCTGATGTGGAGCAAGCGGCCTTCAACCCCGCCAACAATGTGCCAGGTATTGGCTATTCTCCTGACCGTATGCTTCAGACCAGATTGTTTTCTTATGGAGATGCCCAGCGTTATCGTTTAGGTGTAAACCATCACCAGATCCCTGTCAACAGTCCTCAAGGAGTTGCAGATCCGCACAGCTATCATCGTGATGGCATGATGAGAGTGGACGGAAACATGGGTAGTGAGCTCCATTATGAACCCAACAGCTATGGCAATTGGACCGACCATCCCGAAACCGCTGAGCCCATCCAAGAAGGTGGCGATGTTTATCAATATGACTTCCGTGAGGATGACCATGATTACTTCACCCAACCGGGGCTTCTCTTCCGTGCCATGAGCCGTGAACAGCAGTTGGTGCTTTTCGAGAATACCGCGCGCAACATGGGTGATGCGACCTTGCAGATCAAGCATAGGCATATCAATCATTGTTATATGGCCGATCCTGAGTATGGCAAGGGTGTAGCTGAAGCCCTGGGCATTTCTATTGACGATGTAGATCTTACTCCGAGGAAATCTGACAGTCATGCTGCCTGGCTAAAGGATAATGCACGTGGCGCAGATCTAAATGTGCCTAGCGCGCCAGCAGATCCTGTTACTGCCAGGGAGTTGCCCCGGAATGGCCGTGATACCAATGTTGCAGATCTGAAGAGTTTATTCAGTTGGGAGGATGACCCCCAGATGCTGTAATTCTATCAAGATGAGAACGATTGTGATTACTTTCAGTGGCAAAATGACAGAGGCAAAAACCAGGAGGAGCTATGATTATGCCAAGTGTGGAAGTAAACGCCCGGCATAGGCGCAGTCTAATTAAATAGGGGGGAAATAGATGCTGGGAGCAATCATTGATACCATTGCTGCAATTACCGGCGCTATTGCTGAGGGCTACTATGGTGTGCCAGAGGACATAGAAGCCAAAGCCCTTACTTAACTGGATGAGGAACTGCGGACGGTCTATGATGAATGGACTGCGTTCATGACACCCAGAGATGACCCGAAATTAGATATCTTCAATTTGAGCAGGTAGAAAGAGTGATGGGTATTTCAAGAGGATCATCGCTCAGGTTAGGTAGATTAGTTGATAAATTAAGGTAAGTCCACATTTGGCAGAGACGGAATTGGAGGATTCCCATGAGCATTGGTTATGCCTGCCTAACCGTTGGAGTTCCGGGAACAAAGTTAAGAAGCTGCACATTAAAAAACTCCGCTCCCGATGTTTTGTCAGCTTTAATTCGATCTAACTTGGCAGCGTTAGATAATCAATTAGACTACAACATACAAAATGATATCAAACTGTTTCGTGTCAGTTCTGATATTATCCCGTTCGGTTCTCATCCTGTTAATGACTTGCGATGGTGGGATGAATTCTCTCATCAATTAGAGGGGATTGGAAACAAAGCGCTTGTAAATGGCATACGCCTTTCCATGCATCCCGGGCAATATACAGTATTGAATTCACCTAATGAAGCTGTGGTAGAACGAGCAGTGGAAGATTTGAAATACCATGGACGATTTTTGGATACCCTGGGACTGGGTAAAGAACACAAGATAGTTCTCCATATTGGTGGTCTTTATGGCAATAAGACCGCTGCACTCCAACGGTTTACTGAGAATTTTCGCTGTTTAGATGACGACATCCGCCACCGACTGGTGATCGAAAACGATGACCGCTATTATACCATTTCTGATGTTCTTTCAATTGGAGAAAACGAAAGCATTCCCGTTGTGTTTGACAATCTTCATCATCAGGTCAACCCAGATAATACTTATTCGGAGAGGGACTGGATGGCTGCCTGCGCCAACACCTGGAAAAGGGCGGATGGCCCCCCAAAGCTGCATTATTCACAGCAAGATACCCACAAGCGGCCTGGTTCACATTCTGTCACCCTGGATGTTGAAGATTTTATCAAGTTTTATAAACGTATTCCCCAGAAGAATGTTGACATCATGGTGGAAGTAAAGGACAAGAATTTGTCGGCGCTAAAGTGTATAAATGCTATTGCTTCACCAAAAATCCAACGGCTGGAGAAGGAATGGGAGCGTTACAAGTACCTGGTTCTTGAGCATTGTCCAGCAGTCTACCAGGAAATAAGGCAACTATTGAAAAACAAGAGTTCCTATCCGGTGGTGGAATTTTACCGACTGATCGATGGGGCAAGGCTATCTCCAGTCGAACCCGGGAACGCCGTGAATGCTGCCCAGCACTTATGGGGACATTATTATAAAGATTCAACTGACGAGAATACCAAGCTAAGATTTGCAAAACACATTGATAAAATAAGTAAGGGAGGATCAACAATTCCTTTGAAGCGCTTGCTATGGAAGCTGGCTGAGGCAGACAAACAAAAACATTTGTTGGATTCTCTCTACTTTATGGAGTTGTTTTAATAAGGTGCGGAATTGGTAGCCATAAATAACCGGTAAGGGAGTTAAAAATGGGAGGTAGGCCCATTGGACACAACAAAAAAGGCCTGGGTCAACGGATCATTCTTAGTAGCTACTATAGGCATCAATGCTCTTGGGGCTTTGGGTTACATCAACGGCCTCACCCAAGAAGAAATCTCGAACAGGTTTGTTACCCTTATAACACCAAGCCCATTCACTTTCGGCATTTGGGGCGTTATCTACTCTTTGCTTATAATCTCAGTGATTATGATGATAGTAAAAAAGAATGATGCCTATTATCAGAGGGCTGTAGATCGAATCACTGTACTGTTCATAGTGTCCTGCATCCTGAATATGGCATGGATCATTGCCTTTTCATATGTGCAGATTGAGCTGTCTGTGCTATTCATATTCGGG
>DBRE01000054.1 GCA_002305535.1 Syntrophomonas sp. UBA1376 | reverse complement strand
GTTCGAGACCACTGAAAAAGCACCATAAATGTCATCCTGAGGAGCCACAAGCGACGAAGGATCTTCTTCGAAAGTCCGTATCTTGGGTTTCCAAGCAACTAGATTCTCACTATCGTTCAGAATGACACATAAAATAAGACTTTTTCAGTAGTCTTGGACGGTTCAAGTGGTTAACCAGAGGCATATTCAACCGCAAGTCAAACCGCAAGAACCGTCCCCCTGGTTACCCCTGGTTACCCCCGTCCCCCTGGTTACCACCCTGGTTATTCTGGTTTTTTTATAGGCTTGTTTTCGATCCTGACATTTATAATCAGGGCAAAAGCAATAGTTCCATAGGCCACAAAACTGCGGAAATACTCACCCAGCGCGGCATTGCTGAATAGGTTTTGTCCAGCCTGGGGGGAGACGATAAACAGCGTGTGAAATAAAAATATGCCCAACAGCGCGTGTCTTACCTTGGCACTCCTGATGCTGGCCCCTCCGGCCAGAAGAGCTGCGCAGGAGATAACACCGGTATTCAGGTGGGCAGTGTAGACATCAAACATGCCGATATTCTGCAGGTATATGAGCTGTCCCAACGCCGCCAGTACGGTAGATAAGATCATAGCTTTAATCCTGACCTTATCTGTGTCAATGCCAAGCAGCGCACTTGTCTCGGCAGCGGACCCCACTGCCTGAACCTGACGGCCGAAACGGGTATGCAGAATATAATAGATCACCCCGGCAAACAACATCACTACCAGTATCATAAACAAAGGTATCTGAATCCCTCCGATTTCAAACAGCCAGATTTTTTCGATAGTATTGCGGTACATGCTTAGGTCAACTGTATTTCTCACTCCAATGCCCCGGGTGAGAATGATGTCCTGGTTGGGCACCGGAATGATCGTACCAAAACCCACCAGAAATATGAGCTGATATATGCTGTTGGCAAAGAAACCAATAATGATCGTAGTTATCATTTCCTTGCCTTTGACCCGGTTCAATATGCGGCCCATGGCATAGCCCAGCAGAACGGACAGAAATATGCCGATCACGATGACCGCCACTATCCCTGGAATGCCTTCGATACGATAGGCTATCACCAGCAGCAAGGCAGTTTGAACTGCCATAGCCCCCACTGTAATAGCAAAATTCAGCCCCATGCCAGCCACCACTGGGATAATTAGAGCCAGCACCAATAGTCCATCCCTAATAAACCTGGTAATCACCTGGTTCAAAACAAAGGTGCCGGTAAGCCCGGAAAATTGCCAGGCGCAGAAAGAAAGCACCAGGAATACCGCGGGAACGATATGTTCGTGGTTAAAAGAGCCGCCAGGCGGCGATTTCATTTTCAACTGCTGTCCCTCCGCGTTTCCCTTAACAGCAAAGCATACAGAATTATGCCGTAAGTGATAAAACTCCTGAGAATCTCGGTCAGTTCCGGTATCAAAAGTTGGTTGGCGACGGGCACGGTCAAAAGATAGATGGACTGTAGCAGATACGTACCCAGTACCGCCTCAAAAACAAAAGCCCTTTTGCCAGTGCTGCCGCCGATCAATAGGGCCGAAATTGCAGGAAAAGCCATGGACAAGGGCTCATCATAAAGTTGGATAAAACCATAGCTCTGAGCGTAAACACAAATACCCACTCCAGCTATAACTGTCGATATAATGACAGCTGTCAGGCGGGTTCCGGATATGTTTATTCCCGACAACCTCGAAAAACCTTCATTTTCTCCCGTTGCAACGATGGCGCGGCCAATTTTAGTGCGGAAAAACCAGTAGAGAAACAAACAAAGCAGCGCAAAAAAGACGAGCAAGCCCAACGGAATTTCCAGATCGCCGATGCTGATCACGAAAAAGTTGTCCAAGACGCGGTTAAAATAATTCTCCAGGCTGATTCTGGGCCTTAGTCCTTGACCCCCGATGGGATAAAGCATTTCCCGGTTCTGAAAGGGAGCCAGGGTCCAGAAATAGTTCATCAAGGGTATAAAGGAAAAACCGATAAAAGTGCCGGCAATTTCTTCGCGGCCTTTGACCCGGTTGAGGATCAGGCCGTATATCCAGCCCAGTGCCACGCAAATCACCAAGCTAAACAACAGTGCCATGAAAAACCCGGGAAATCCGGTCATCCTGAAATTCACAGCCAAGCACATGCCCAGCAGCCCGCCGACGATTCCCACCGGAAGTCCAAAATTCAGTCCTGCGCCCGCGTTCAGCATGGGGATAAGCGACAGTACCAGTACCCCGTTCATGACCAGCTTGATCAGGGACTCGTTAAATAATATGGCCATATCCATCTGCAGTAGCCAGGCCATGGCGATCAAGGCTAGTAAAAAAGCGATAATGATCAGCTGCGGCATTTTGATCCGGTTATAACCCATCATTCACCCCTGCTTCTCCTGAAAGTGCCAGGCCGAAATCTATTTCCGGAGCATCTGGGGGTAGGATCTTAAATATTCTCCCCTGTACCATCACCGCGATCCGGTCGCACACCCGCTTCAATTCATCCAGTTCACTGGAAGCGAACACTATGGTCGTATTCCGGGTGCGATTTATCTCAATCAACATTTTCAGTATTTTTTCCCGGGCAGATATGTCCACTCCCCTGGTCGGTTCGGCTACGAACAGCAGCCGGGGCTGGACTGTCAAAGCCCTGGCAAGGCACACTTTCTGCTGATTGCCGCCGCTTAACTCTGTTACTTTTTGTTTCATGGAAGTACATTTTATATCAAAATCTCGGATCATTTTCTCAACGTGCGGGGCAGCCCGGCGCCGATCCAACAAGCTCAGATAAGGGAACAGGAATGGCCGGCTGAACATATTTTTGATTTGGTTGCCGGTAAAGACGATATTGTTCTCCAGAGACTGATCCGCCAGGATTCCCAGACCCTGCCTGTCATCCGGCAATACATACATCCCCTTAGCGATATTGGATCCGGCATCCATGCGGGTTATTCTTTCATTATCAAAACAGACCTCGCCTTCTACCGGATACATGCCCATCATACCGTAACCCAACGCCAGCTTGCCGTGACCGGGCAAACTGGTCAGTCCCATTATTTCACCTTCATATACGTTCAAGTCCAGGTTCTGGATTTCTTCTCCCGGCATGGCTACCGAAAACCGCCGGAATGTAATCAAAGGACGTTCCTCAATCTGTCTCTTTTCGGCCACTGCTTTTTTAACACTGTGGCCGATCATATCCCGAGCCAATTGGCTTATCTGAATGTGATCCCTGTCATACTGGGCGACCCGTTCTCCGTCCCGCAGCACGCTTACCCGGTCACAGACGGCTTGTATTTCCTCCAAACGGTGGGATATAAACAGGATCCCGATCCCCCGCCCGGACATTTCCCGTAGTATCTCCAAAAGCCGCAAGCCGTCGTTTTGGTTAAGCACCGCCGTGGGTTCATCCATGATCAGCAAGCGCAGATCAGTCCGGTTTATCTCCCGGGCGATCTCCACAAATTGCTTTAAGTTTATTGATAGATCCAAGATTTTTATATCCGGATCAAGACCTATGCCCAGTCTCTTCAATACCTGCCCTGAGCTTTCCCGATCATGCCTCTCATCAATAAAGGTATACTGCCGGCCCAGGAAACGGTCAGTTAAGGCCAGCGTATGTTCGCGGCCCAGCTTGATATTTTGCGCCACCGTCAGATCCGGGATCAGGGCAAACTCCTGATGTACCATGCCGATACCGGAGGCGATCGCTTGGGAGCAGTTTTTAATATCCAGCCTGCGCCCAGCAAAAATAACTTCACCCTGATAACCGCCTGTCTCATGTATGACCGAACGTCCGAACAGGATATTCATCAGAGTGGTTTTGCCTGAACCGTTGGCCCCTACCAAGCCGTGGATTTCCCCGGCCTTAACTGAAAGGCTAATATCCTTCAAGGCTGGAATACCGTTATAGCTTTTACTCAGATGGTTGATTTGCAAAAGATTTTCCATGATTTGCTCTCATATCTTGGCCGGAAACAATTCAGGCTGTCCGTTAAGACAGCCTGAATAATCCAGAAAGCAGTCGCCTAATATAGAATCGTATCCATAATCATGACAGCATAATTGTCAAGCTCAGGACTATCCGCTTTGGCTTTGAACTTGCTGAAGCTGACGTCATATCCAAATGTATCCTGAGCAAACTTGTTCAGGTTGTCGACATTCTTATAATCAAAGCTGGGATCTTCAATCATTTTCATAGCCAGTTCTACTGCATACTGGGGCATGAACACCGTGGCCGGCATGGGCCATCCACCCAACCTGCCGGTCATGCCTGCTTCGGCAGCTTTTTCCGATATCATCCCGTTGACTTTTTCAAAATTCCAGGCGTCCTCTTCGGAGATTTCCAGGCCTAATACAGTCGGGTAAGCCTGTAACGGTGTGGGGCAGCATTGTTCCGTTACCATAAACTTTAACTTGAAGGCTTCGTCAATGATAACATCGTACATAGGACAATTGCTGCCGAATATGTTGGTATCAGGCCCATATTTCTCAATCTGACGGGGAATGTCCTCCCTCAGGAACTGCAGCATCGGTCCAGTACCATTACCGGTCTGCGGATCAGGAGTAACCACCTCGACCCACTGCATGCCTAATTCGTTGCTGGTCTTTTGCATGGCGTCCTTTCTCTGGGCAATGACCTCTTTCGACAAATGGGTAGGGAACGAATAGTGAATCATGGTTTTGGCGCCCATCGCGTGGGCTTGGGTAGCGATAGCCTGACCTCTTCTTACCCAATCCGTATCCAGGTTAAGGTCGACGTACTGCGACATTAATACCGGATCATCCCAAATGGGGGCAGTTATGGTGATAATGTCGGGTCTGATCTCCTCTACCTTTTGCAGCGCCGGTAACAAGCCCGCCTGCCCGGATACTACGATAATGGCCTTCATCTGCGGGTCATCTGCCAGCGAAGTAATCTGACTCAGCCCAGTTTCAATCTCGGTTGAGAAATTCTCCGGCAGGGTTATGTGTTTGACTATGTCAGGGTATTGCTCGGCCATTTTCTCCGCCGCCCGGAACTCATCTTCGCTGGTGGATAATGTCGGAGTCACAATGCCGATTTTATAGCCTTCCGTCTTTTCTGAAGCCGCCTGACCTCCACATCCCGTCAGACAAGCGGTCATCAAGATGAACACTAATAGTAGTGCAATATGTTTTCTCAACTCCTCATGCCTCCTCATCACATTAATTGCTTTCCTCATTTTTTCTCATTCCCTCCCCGCCCTACTTGGATAAAAGATTATTCCAGTTATACCCACATGGAATAATTTTATATTAATTGCCCTAATTCGTCTAATTACTTAATGTTATATATGAAGGCTTGCTAAGCTTAAGTTGTCGAGGTTTGCTCTCATATGCAACTTGGAGAGACAAAAGGTGACTTATGAAAATACTGTTTCCAGCTGATTTATTTTCACTACAGATCTTCATTAGGATAAGTCATAGTGGCTTAGGTTTACTCTCCAACTCGATTTCCCGATCCCTATCTGAGCATGACCCTTTGCCCACGACAATTTGCAATCCTTGATCAATGTCAAGGCCGCTGCGTCAAATCTTTTCGGCATCGTTTGCCTATAAACAGGCCAACTGATTTCAGCACTCCTGTACCCTGCTGGGAAAACGATGCTCTAATAGCTGGAAAAACCCCTAATAAGTAAGCTATTATTAGAAAAGCGAATCTTATGAGCAGCTGGCTTTTTTCCTGCGTAAGTATATACGCAGGCATAAGTACTGGTAGAAAGGAAGAAGCCCGATGCCACTTCAATTAGTACGCAATGATATCACCAAAATGAAGGTTGACGCGATTGTCAATGCTGCTAATACCGCTTTACAAAGAGGCGGTGGGGTCTGCGGGGCTATTTTCTCTGCCGCCGGAGCTAAGGAGCTGCAGGCAGAATGTGATAGGATAGGGGGATGTAAGACGGGAGAAGCGGTCATTACTTCCGGCTATGATCTACCAGCCAAGTACATCATCCACACCGTCGGCCCCATCTGGCAGGGAGGTCATGCCAATGAGGCCCAGCTTTTACACAACTGCTATATCAATTCGCTGACCCTGGCCGTAGAGCATAAATGCCAATCTGTAGCCTTTCCCTTGATCTCTTCCGGTATCTATGGCTACCCCAAGGATCAGGCCCTGCACATTGCCGTGACTGCTATCAGTGAATTTTTGCTTACTCACGAAACAAATGTTTATCTGGTTCTTTTTGATAAAAATGCTATCACCTTAAGCGAAAAGCTCTTTACCGCCATTGAAAAATATATTGATGATAATTACGTTGAGGAACACCTGCTAAGGGAGCAGCATAGACGTATCGAGCATTTTGAAGCCAACGAATTAATAAGCCAAGACTATAACCTGTACAGCCCCCAGAGGTCTTTGGAGCATGTATTGGATCAGTTAGACGAATCATTCTCGGAAATGCTGCTGCGATTGATCGATGAAAAAGGCCTGACTGATGTGGAAACCTACAAACGAGCCAATATAGACCGGAAACTGTTCTCCAAGATCCGCAGCAGCAAAAACTACCATCCTAGTAAGGCTACCGCCCTGGCCCTGGCAGTTGCCCTTAAGCTGAACCTGGACGAAACCCTGGATCTGCTCAGCAAGGCCGGTTACACTCTGTCCCCTAGCAGCAAATTCGATGTGATCATCCAGTACTTCATTGAGGAAGGCAACTACAATATATTCGAAATAAATGAGGCCTTATTCTATTTTGATCAGGCCACACTAGGCTCCTGATTGTCGCCCGGCAAGCGACCATGGCTGCCCTAAAACTTGTTATCCTTCAATTATCAAAGGAAACGGAGGATAACAAAATGAAAACAAACCTAACTGAATTGGTATTTATTCTGGATAGGAGCGGTTCCATGGCCGGTCTGGAGAGCGACACCATCGGCGGCTATAATGCCATGCTAAAAAAGCAGCAGGAAGAACCCGGCGAAGCCATTGTCACCACNNCCCATCACTGAAAACGAGTACTTCGTAGGCGGCACCACTGCTCTGCTGGATGCCATCGGCAAAACCATTCATAAGATCCACAATGCCCAGCAGCATACCAGTCCCGAACACCAAGCCAATAAGGTACTGTTTGTTATCACCACCGATGGCCTGGAAAACGCCAGCCGGGAGTATACCTACCTAAAGATCAAGAAAATGGTGGAACAGCAAAAGGCCAAATGCGGATGGGAGTTCATCTTCCTGGGCGCCAACATCG
The DNA here is from genome assembly GCA_002305535.1 of Syntrophomonas sp. UBA1376. Classification (GTDB taxonomy): domain Bacteria; phylum Bacillota; class Syntrophomonadia; order Syntrophomonadales; family Syntrophomonadaceae; genus DTU018. The sequence goes on along the minus strand of DBRE01000054.1, from coordinate 989 downwards.
ATGCCATAGCTACGGCAGCGGGCCTGGGCATCAGTGCCGACCGAGCCGCCAACTACCTGGCCGACAGTCAGGGCACCCAGCTGAATTATGAAGCAGTCAGCTGCGCGGTCAGCGAACTGCGTGCCAACCGGGAAATCGACGCCAACTGGAAAGCCAGTATTGATGAGGATTTTGCCAAGCGGGGCAAAAAACACAAATGATTGGATGAATCATCATTGGTCTCCCCTTCCCAAGGGGCAGACCTTTTTTTGTGAGCGGTTGCTGTAAAACGTTTCTGCTCAAATGTCACCGCACTGTGAAAATGGGTTCTGACTGTGTCATCGCGAGGAGCGTAGCGACGTGGCGATCTCATAAAATGTCATGGAGACAGGGTTGTTGACAACTTTCTAGGCTTGCTGCCACTTTCTTTTTGTCAGACATGTAATGTGCTCGGTTCTGATATCACCCATCAAAGACCATGGGATATTCTCTTTGGTGTGGTGATATGTGAATCCGCACTTCTCCTGAACCCGCTGAGACTGTTTATTGCCACTGAAGTATCCGCACCACAGTTTTTGAAGGTTTAAATCTTCAAAACCATAACGAATAAGCTCATTGACTGCCTCAGGGATCAGTCCCTGACCCCAGAATGGTACGCCGATCCAATAGCCGATTTCGCCTTCGTCTTGAGGGAGCCCGATGTTACTCTCATCTCCGATCATGAGACCGATACTTCCTACCGCATGTCCTGCACTTTTTAGAACAACCGCATAAGTCTCCGGTTTAGAAAGCACACTCCTTATTATTTCCAAACTATTTTCCACACTGGTATGTACGGGCCATCCTGCAATCGGGCCTACCTGGGGATCACTTGCATATCTATATAGATCATCTGCATCCGACTCCTGCCAGGGACGCAGTATTAATCGCTCTGTTTCAAAAATCATATTTATCACTCCTGTTGTCAACAACCCCGTCCCCACGACAACTCCTTCTCACTACATGCAGCG
>DBRE01000053.1:3644-12884 GCA_002305535.1 Syntrophomonas sp. UBA1376 | reverse complement strand
CAGTGACCTCAGTACCAATAAGGGATTTCAGTTCGAATTTTATTGTGACCGCTGTGGCAGTGGATTCAGAACTAGGTTTAAGCCATCGGTCACAGGAACAGTAACCGGGGTATTGGATGCCGCCGGTAGTCTTTTGGGAGGTATTTTCAGCAGTGCGGCTGATGTTAGCGAGAGGGTTCGCTCCGCCTCTTGGGAGAGAGCTCATGACGAGGCTTTTGCAGCAGCCACGGAGGAACTAAGACCTGATTTTGTACAGTGTCCGCGCTGTTCCAGTTGGGTATGTCGTTCCGGATGCTGGAACACCAAAAAGGGACTGTGTAAAGAATGTGCCCCTGATTTGGGAGTTGAAATGGCCGCAGCTCAAGCCAGCAAATCAGTCGAAGAAGTATGGGCACACGCTGCCATGGCCGAAGAGGATAAAAAGTTAGCCACTGAAAATTGGCGGGAGACTATTCGAGCATCCTGCCCGCAATGTGAAGCACCTTTATCATCTAATGCCAAGTTTTGTCCGGAATGCGGGGCGCCCCTAAAGGTTCGGGAAAACTGTGCTGCCTGCGGAGCCAAAATCACTCCGGGAAGTAAGTTCTGCGCGGAATGTGGACAAAGAATTTGATCAACCTACACCCGTTTTGTTGATTTCAAACTGTTGCATGAGAAAGTGCGAATGTTGGAAAGTTAAGTGTTGAAACCAACTTGATGAGGTGAAGATCAATGAGCAATCAAGAACCGAATAGGGATAAAGCAACCTTTGCCGGGGGATGCTTCTGGTGCATGGTAGCACCTTTTCAGGAAAAAGACGGGGTAAGTAAAGTAATAGCCGGATATACCGGGGGACACAAAGAAAATCCCACATACAGTGAAGTCTGCGCCGGCCAGACCGGCCATTATGAAGCAGTTCAGGTCACTTATGATCCAGCCCGGGTCACTTACCCGGAACTGTTGGATATATTTTGGAGGCAGATCGACCCCACTGATCCCGGCGGGCAGTTTCATGATCGGGGACAGTCCTATCAGACCGCTATTTTTTATCATAATGAAGAGCAGCAACAACAAGCCAAAGAGTCGCGGGACAGTCTCCAGGCCAGCGGACGTTTCCAGCAGCCCATAGCTACCCAGATACTGCCGGCCACTGAGTTCTATGAGGCGGAGGACTATCATCAAAATTATCACCAGAAAAACCCGATCCATTATAATCAATATAGGCGTGGCTCAGGCCGAGAGGCGTATTTGCAGGAAATCTGGAAAGAGCCCCGCCTGAATGTGGAGCAATTGCGCCAGAGATTGACCAAGCTGCAATTTGATGTAACCCAGAACAACGCAACCGAGCCGCCCTTTCGCAACCAATATTGGGATAATGAAAGGGCCGGTATTTATGTGGATGTGGTATCTGGCGAACCCTTGTTCACTTCCCTGGACAAATACGACTCAGGCTGCGGATGGCCCAGTTTTACCCGGCCTCTGGATCGGAACAGCCTTGTGGAAAAACTGGATAAGAGTCATGGTATGATGCGCACCGAAGTACGCAGTCGAGGAGCCGATTCCCATTTGGGGCATGTCTTTACCGATGGTCCGGCACCGAACGGTTTACGCTACTGTATCAACTCCGCCGCTTTGCGCTTTATACCTGCCAAAGATTTAGAAAAAGAAGGCTATGGGGAATACAGTCATTTGTTTAAATAGGAGGATTTTGCATAATTCCATCAATCCTTCCACAATGTCACCCTGAGCGCCAGCGAAGAGAAGAGTCTTATAAATTGCCGTAGATCCTTCGCTACCGCTCAGGATGACATTCTATAAAGTACAATGATAATTCAGGAATAGTTAATTATGCGAAACTCAAAATATGTCTCACTAATCCAAGGGAGCAAATCCTTCCCCCAAAACCTTGTGAGTAGTTTGTACAGAAATAAAAGCATAGGGATCCAAAGAGCGTATGTAGTCACGGAGCTTGATATATTCACGGCGCTTGACGATACTGATCAAAACCGGGCGTTCCTGGCGGTCATATCCGCCCTGTCCAGTATAGATGGTAACTCCCCGATCCAATTCGTTTATGATAAATTCTCTTACCCGCTCGCTTTCCTGGGTAATTATGGTCACATGGTGGCTGGTGTCGATACCGGCGATGATATAATCGATGGTGAAACTGTACATTATCACACCTAACAGAGCGTATAAACCCTTTTCTATGCCAAAAGTGAAGGCTGCTGCTACCACGATAAAAAAGTCTATGATAAAAAGCCCTTTGCCCAAATCCAGACTGTGGTATTTATAGAGGATGCGGGCGGCTATGTCAGTCCCACCGGAGGAAGCGTTTTGATTAAAAAGGATGGCCAGGCCGATGCTGGATATGATCACGCCAAATATCATTTGGATCAACAGGTCATCAGCAACCGGCTTTTGCAGAGGATACAGTTTCTCCAGAGCCCAGATCCACAAAGGGATAACAATGCTGCAGTAGACAGTTTTTATGCCAAAATTGGTTCCAATCAGGATAAAACCGGTGGTCAGCAGGATAAGGCTAAGTATCAAAACCAGAGCACCCAGTGGCAAAAAGGGCAGATAATGATTCAGAACCAAGGCCAGACCATTGATACCTCCGGCGGCAATATTATCAGGAGACAGGAAAAAATAAAATCCTGCTGCATCCATAAAAGCTCCCACATTTAATAACAAAAAACCGAGGATAGATTTCTTCATAGCGGACTTCCTTTTTTTACTTATCCCTATTATTACCCATTGGGCGAACAGTCAATCCACCATACTTACGAGGCGCCCATGATCTTGGTGATGGTAGTTAAACCTATTGACGCCTTTCATAGCCTATTCTAGACTGCAATTAGTAACGAGATTCTGAAAAAGACCAAAAACTAACGCCAGGGTGAGAATTACTGGGTAAGGTGGGGAGGGGGGCGATGCCCACATCGCCCCGCACGAAAAGTTTATCAGAATGCCCCCTGTTTCCCTGGTTGTGAATAGAGCATAGTGGAAGAAATCGGATGCCCCGGGGAGGTGTATTGATGACCCAAGAGGTTTTGATGAATCTGCACAATGTCAGCAAATCTTATATTATGGGNNNGAACTCTTAGTTATTCTGGGGCCCAGCGGCTCAGGAAAGAGTACTTTGTTAAACCTGGTGGGGGGTATCGACCAACCCAGCACCGGGGACATAGTCTTTGATCAAAAACCTATCACCGGCATAGCGGAAAAACATTTGACTAACTTTCGCCGCCACGAGGTAGGCTTTGTTTTTCAATTCTATAATCTGGTCCCTGATCTTACCGCAGCGGAAAATGTCGCTCTAGCCGCCGAGCTGGTGGAAAACCCCCGCTCAGTAGCAGAAGTTCTGCAGGAGGTTGATCTGCTGGATCGCAGTGATCACTTTCCTTCTCAATTAAGCGGGGGAGAACAGCAGCGGGTGGCTGTAGCCCGCGCGTTAGTAAAACAGCCCCGGCTCTTGCTGTGCGACGAACCCACCGGTGCTCTCGACTTTGAGACCGGCAAAAGCATTTTAAGGCTGTTATATGATATCCGCCGACAACGTTGTGGGACGGTGATTATCGTGACGCACAATACTGCCATAGGTGCTATTGCCGACCGGGTAGTAAGAATGCGCAGCGGTTTGATAGCCGATATAGTGGTTAATGAGCATCCGGTTGAACCGGAAAGGATTGACTGGTAATGAGTATTCTGACTCGCAAACTCCTGCGGATGGTAAGAACCAGTGGGGGCCAGTTTATTGCTTTGGTTCTGATCGTTACGCTGGGGGTTTCCATCTATATAGGAATGAATACGGCTCAGTCTAACCTGGGCTTATCGCAGGAGCACTTTTACCAGGATTACCGTTTTGCGGACTACACCTTTGTGGTGGTCAAAGCACCTGAATCAGTAGTGAACCGCATAGAGGCCCTGCCGGGAGTAAATAAGGCCACCGGGCGTTTACAGAAGGATGTTCCCATTGTAAAAGACGACAATGATCGGGCTATAGGAAGACTGACCGGATATCCTTTGCCCATGGAGGGCGAAGTAAACCGTCTGCATCTATTGTCGGGAAATTGGTTGGAGGAAGGTGTTGCGGGAAATATCGGAGCTTTGGTGGATCCCCAGTATTTTCAGGCTAATGATATGTCTCTGGGTGATAGTTTGGTGGTTATTGCCGATGGCAAGAAAGTGGTCTTGACGGTGATAGGCACTGCCACCAGTCCGGAGAATATTTACCCCATGCGAGATTCCGGATCCATGATGCCCGAGCCAGATAGATTTGGTATCATTATGATCCCCCACAACCAAGCCCAGCAGATTTTGGATCATCCCGGCCAGATCAACCAGGTAGTAGTGGATCTGGCCCCTGGGGTAGACGAAACTCTGGTGGCCAGGCAGATCGAGACTATTTTAGAACCCTACGGTAACTTGGCCAGTTATCCCCGCCAGGATCAGCTAAGCCATGCCGCCCTGCAGGCTGAATTAGACGGATTGCAGGCCATGTCCAGTTCACTGCCCTTGATATTTTTCTTGATCGCTGCTGCTATTCAATTTATTATCATCAACCGGCTGATCAAAACCCAGCGCCTACCCATTGGGGTCATGAAAGCTCTGGGTTACAGCAGTAGCCAAATCATATGGAATTATGCTGCCTATGCTCTTTTGGTGAGCGCTGTAGGCGCCATCCTGGGCATAATCATGGGAGTGGTTATGGCCGCCGGCATATCGCAGGTTTATGCCCAGTTTTTCAATCTTCCCGGGGAGATCGGAGGAGTAAACCTGACGGTAGTGATCCGCAGTCTGTTAATAAGCCTGGCAGTAGGTCTGGCAGCCGGATTGCTGGCTTCCCGATCAGTGGTGCGCATTGATCCAGCCGAGGCTATGCGCCCCGAACCACCCGTTTTAGGAAGACATACCCAGCTGGAGCGCTGGCCCTGGCTGTGGCAGCGTCTCAGCAGCAGTTGGCGCATGAGCCTGCGCTCCATTTTCCGCAATTGGGTGCGCTTTGCCGTTACAGTGTTGGGAGTAGTCTTTACCGTCTGCCTGCTGATATTTGCTTTTTTTATGAATGATGCGGTCGATTACATGCTGAACCAGGGCATCTCCATGACCAGCCATTACGATTATATGGTTCGCTTCACCCAGCCAGTTCGCTATGCTGAGATGAACGAATGGATCCGTTGGAGTGAGGTTCAAAAAATGGAACCTATTCTGGAAGTGCCGGTCAAAATAAAGGTTGGCGATCGAAGTGAAGAGGAGCTTTTGACCGGAGTGGAAGTCACCAGCCAACTCCGCAAAGTTTATGATATGTACGGACAGCAGCATCCGGTACCAGAAGAAGGTATCCTGCTTAACGAAGCCATAGCCAACCGACTAGGTCTTCGGCCGGGCGATATGGTCGAAGTACAGACGGCCATGGGTATAGGCCCTTCCCGGACTGAGCAATTACGCATAGTCGGAACTAATCAGCCTATGACCAGCAGTGGTTCTTATATTTCCTGGGATACAGCTAACCACCTTCTGGGTGAAAGCCAGGTAGTATCAGCAGTAATGCTGAAACTAGATGGGGCGGAAATGAAAAGTGTAGAAAACCGCCTGCATGATATTAATGGGGTCAGTTCGGTAATGAGTCCCCGACGTGAACAGTCGGCTTTACTGCAATACATGGACACCATCATCGCCTTTATAGCCATTATGGTACTAATGGCGGGATTACTAGGTCTGGCCATAGTGTACAATACCTCGGTCATGACCTTTCAGGAGCGCCAAAGAGAAATGGCCTCACTAAGGGTCATTGGTTACTATCAGCAGGAAATAGCTGCCCTGCTCCGCAAGGAGACCGGAGTACAGACGATCCTGGGAATCATCATAGGATTACCGGCCGGAAAAGCCATGGGAACGGTTATCATGGCCAGTGTCAGCACCGATCTTTTCAGTCTACCGGCCATCATTTACCCCCGCACCTATATGATCGCGGCTCTGGCTGCCTTGATTTTTACCTGGATGGGACAACAGCTAGCCCTTCGTAAAGTAAAACAGATCGATATGGTGGAAGCCTTGAAGAATAGAGATTAAGGAGGGAAGAAGGTATATGAAACTCAAAAAACCCTGGGTAATTGGGATCTTCGTGGTAGCGGTCATAGTTATAGCGGCTGCCTTAATGAGCAGCGGGCAACAGGTGGAGGTCACTCAGGCTAATAAGGGGATCTTCACTCAGGTGATTGAAGAAACCGGTTATGTCCAGGTGATCGAGGAACAACAGATCCAAGCCACCCAGACAGCTTTAGTCAGCCAGGTGTTGTTGGATGCTGGGGATCGGGTTGAAAAGGGTCAATTAGTGATGATCTTGACCAATTCAGCTTTAGAAGCAGAACTTGCTTCAGTGCGTTCTCAATTGGCTCAGGTAAAATCCCAGCTCAGTCAAGCAGAGTTGGAACTGCTGGCCAGACGAGCCGAGTTAAATCAAGCTCAGGATGATCTGGATAGAAAGAAGGCGTTACTGGATGCTGGAGCTTTGGCAGAAGCCGATTACCAAACAGCCCAACTTCAGTTTAGTAAAATTCGCAATTCGGTAGCCCAGCAGGAAAGTAGCGTAGCTGGCTTAGCCCAACAGGTAGGGGATCACCAGATAATGTTAGATGCCCTGTTAAGCCAGAGTGCAGAATGGGAAGTTCGCAGTTCAGTGGCCGGAGTGTTGCTGGATCGGCCCGTCAAAAAAGGACAGGTCGTGGCTCCAGGTACCTTGTTGGCTCAAATCGGTGCTGACGAGGGTATGGAAATAAAAACTGATCTTCTCAGTGATGAAATAGGGCAGGTGCAAGTGGGACAAAAGGTGACTATCACCGCACCAGTCCTAGGAGAACAGAGCCTATCTGGTCAAGTGGGCAAGATATACCCGCAGGCTTATGAAAAGGTATCAGCCTTGGGGGTAATTCAGAGAAGGGTGCCGGTAGTGATAAGTCTGCCACAAACCGCCAACCTGCGTCCCGGTTATGAAGTGCGAGTCGCTATAGAAACAGTTCATAAGGAGGATGTCACCCTCCTGCCCCGTGAAGCTATTCGCTTGAATAGTAACGGCGATTACCAGGTGATGGCAGTAGTTGACAATCGTATGGTCATCACGCCGGTTATCGTTGGTGATAAAAATCAGCTGTGGGTGGAAATAATAGAAGGTATTGAACCTGGCCAAATAGTGATACGAGATGGCAGTCAGGAAGTAAAAGAGGGCAGTCGGGTCAAACCAGTGCAATAGTAACTATGAAACAGGGGTACTGCCTGTCGAGCAAACGGCTTGAAAGCAGTAGCAGATTTACTTATCATGGTAAGAGACTGGCGATCGTAGCCAGAGCGCTTTTAAGAATAAGGAGGCAGTAACTTTTATGAGTGACCGGGATGAAAAATCGTTAGGTCAGGAGACCGCCGACAGTTTGCCCGTTAACTTTATTCAAACCATAATCACGGAAGACTTGAAATCCGGGAAAAATAATGGGAGGGTGCATACTCGTTTTCCTCCCGAACCTAATGGCTACCTGCATATAGGACATGCTAAGTCCATCTGCCTGAATTTTGGACTGGCGGCAGCCAATGGAGGGATCTGCAACCTTCGTTTTGATGACACTAATCCCAGTAAAGAAGAAATTGAATATGTGGAATCCATCCAGGACAATGTGCGCTGGTTAGGCTTTGACTGGGAAGATCGGCTCTATTATGCTTCTGATTATTTTGACCAGCTTTTTGAGTTCGCCTGCCAGTTGATCAATAAAGGCCAAGCCTACGTCTGTGACCTGAGTGCCGAGGAAATCAGGGAGTATCGTGGGACTTTGACGGAACCTGGTAAAGAAAGCCCTTATCGCAACCGCTCAATAGAAGAAAACCTCGATCTATTCATGCGTATGAAGAACGGAGAATTCCCGGATGGCGCCCGAGTGCTGCGAGCTAAAATAGATATGGCTTCTCCTAATCTTAATATGCGCGATCCGGTGTTGTACAGGATCCAGCATGCTCATCATCACCGTACCGGGGACAAGTGGTGTATCTATCCCATGTATGATTATGCTCATCCTTTATCTGATGCCCTGGAGAGTATTACTCATTCTGTTTGTACGCTGGAATTTGCCGATCATCGACCTCTTTATGACTGGTGTATTGAACAGGTCGATTATGGTAAGGAAATCCATGGCCGGCCCCAACAGATAGAATTTGCCCGCCTAAACTTGACCTATACTGTAATGAGTAAGCGTAAACTGCGTTTGCTGGTGGAAAAGGGAGTTGTTGGGGGATGGGATGATCCGCGCATGCCTACTATTTCTGGTCTGCGCAGGCGTGGTTATACTCCAGAAGCTATCCGTGACTTCTGTGATCGCATTGGGGTAGCCAAACGCAATAGCACAGTGGATATTGCCTTGCTGGAGCATTGCATCCGTGAGGATTTGAACAGGCGGGCTTCCCGGGTCATGGCAGTCTTGCGCCCGCTGAAAGTAGTGATAACTAATTATCCGGAGGATAAAGTGGAGTGGATGACCACCGAGAACAATATTGAACAACCGGAGATGGGGATCCGGGAGATTCCTTTTGCCCGGGAAATATACATTGAACAGGAAGATTTCATGGAGGATCCTCCCAAGAAGTTCTTCCGTCTGCGACCCGGCGGAGAGGTACGGCTCAAAAGTGCCTATATCATAGAGTGCCAGGAAGTCATCAAAGATGATCAAGGACGAATAGTCGAACTGCACTGTACTTATGATCCTGATTCCAAAAGCGGGGGACCCAATGCTGGACGACGAGTGAAAGGTACTTTGCACTGGGTGTCTGCGCAGCATGCCATACCCGCAGAAGTGCGTCTCTATGATCAGCTGTTTTTGAAAGAAAATCCGGATGATGAGGAGGAAGGGAAGGATTTTACCAGTTTCCTAAATCCCGACTCTCTTGAGGTGTTAAAAGATTCTCTGGTTGAACCGAGCCTGGCTGATGCCGCAGTGGAAAGCAGCTATCAATTCCTGCGCCAGGGCTATTTTGTGGTTGACCCGGATAGCAGCAGTGGAAAACTGGTCTTTAACCGGATAGTGGGATTACGGGATTCCTGGGCTAAAATCCAGAACAAACAAGGCTAAGCACAGGGAATCCGGTTACAATCACCCAGCGGGACATGTGGTTGGACGAGGTCGTGCAGGTCAGGAATTAAAAGTGGATAGGTTGAGCTGATGATATGATAAACCTCCCCCTGAAATATCAGGCGGGAGATTTTGCAGCTGTGATGGC
>DBRE01000053.1:0-3587 GCA_002305535.1 Syntrophomonas sp. UBA1376 | reverse complement strand
ATACTGCTTAAATACAACCACATCAGCAGAACCACGATTCCCCCCAAACTGCCATAAATTAGGGTATAGTCGGCAAAATGCTCCACGTACCAAGCAAAAACAGACGAAGAAATGATCCAGCCCACACTGGCCAGTATAGATCCGGGCAGAACCTCCCGGGAATTTAACCTGAGGTTGGGGCTGAAGCGGTAAAGTAAGGTGAAAACCAACAGCATAGTGATCAGGGGAATCAAGTAGCGCAGGTAACTCCAGATGTGGGCAAAATAGTTATCAGCACCCAACACAGTGAAGAGGGACTCGCCCATTATTCGGCCCAAGACCAGCATAATAAAAGCGAAAAGAACAATTAAGGCCAAAGCCAGCGTAAACAGAAGTGATAACCCCCGCACTTTCCAAAAGGAGCGGGTCTCCTTTTCACAATAAGCCTGGTTAATGCCATGAATTAGGGCGCTGACACCTGTGGAAGCGGCCCAGATAGTGATGATCATGCCCAGGGACAGCAGGGTTTGGGAGCGAGCCAGCACAGTTTCTTCGATAATACTCCTTACCTGTACATAAGCGTCCCAGGGCAGCAGGTTGGCCAACTGATCCAATGGCATATCATTAGCTACCGGGGCATAGCTGAAGAGGGTAATTAAAAAAATCAGGAAGGGGAAAAAAGCCAAGACCAAGTAAAAGGTGAGCTGGGCAGCCAGAGCAGTAAGTTCATGCTCCTTAAAGCGCTGATATAATTTGATGATCACCTCTATTGCTAAGGCCAATGTTTCTTCTCCTTATGGAAAGTGTTGTTTTATGACAGTGTAGGAAATCGCCTGGCTTTTTATAACTGAATAATAAAAAAGCTCCTGAACATCAGTTGGTCCAGGAGCTACCTTTAGCACGGAATTAAATGTTGACTACTAGACACTATTTTTGTGAACACTACCTTGTGCTTCTTTATTAGCTCTTATTTTATGAAGAATGAAGGTGATAGCTAATATTGCGAAACCAATAATATCGGTGGTAGCACTTGGGTCTATCATCAGCAAACCGCCCGCAAAGAACAGTATCCGTTCCAGCCAGTGGGCTTTGGTGAGCAAATACCCTGAGACCGCCGAAGCTAATCCTAGCATGCCTATGGTGGAGGTAAGAATGATCATCAGTACCTTCAGGGGGGTAACATCTATCATTAGCATGGCCGGGGACAGCACAAAGATATAAGGCACTATAAAGGCGGCTATAGCAAGCTTGGAAGCCTGCACTCCCGTTTTGAGCGGATCGCTGCGGGCTATTCCTGATCCTGCAAAGGCAGCTAAGGCTACCGGTGGTGTTATGTCCGCAATAATTCCGAAATAAAACACAAACATATGGGCCGCCAGTATGGGAACACCCAGCTGCATGATAGCTGGTGCAGCAATTGTAGAGGTAATAACATAATTAGCCGTAGTAGGGACTCCCATACCCAGCAAAATGGAAGTTATCATGGTAAAGAACAGAGTAGGCAGCAGATAGCCATGGGCCAAATCCACCAGTGATGAGGCCAGTTTTAATCCCAAACCGGTCTTGGTGACCACTCCAATAATGATGCCGGCGCAGGCACAGGCGATGATGACCCCCAGAGCTGATCGGGCTCCATCTGCTAAACCTTGCACTATGGCCCTTAAGGAAATGCGAGTGGAAGCGCGCAGCATGGAGGCCACAATAGTAAGGCCGATGGCCCATAATGCGGCTCGCATGGGTGTATAACCTGCTACCAGCAGATAGACAATGGCTATTAAAGGCAAGGCCAGGTGGCCCCGTTCTATTATTAAACGTAAAACATTAGGCAATTCATCACGAGACATACCTTTTAATCCGTACTTTTTGGCTTCTAAATGCACACATATCATGACCCCGGTATAGTATAGCAGAGCGGGAATTACCGCGGCTTTGACAATCTCAATATAGGGTATGCCCACAAAATCGGCCATCAAGAAAGCCGCCGCCCCCATAATGGGAGGCATTAGTTGACCGCCGGTCGAGGCCGCTGCTTCTACAGCACCAGCAAACTCGGGGCGATAACCCAGTTTTTTCATCATAGGGATAGTGAAGCTGCCGGTGCCAACCACATTAGCCACTGAGCTTCCTGATACGGTTCCCATTAAACCACTGGAGATGACGGCTACCTTAGCTGGACCGCCGCTGGCCCAACCTGCTATAGCATTAGCCAGATCGATAAAGAACTTACCCAGGCCGGTTTTTTCAAGGTAAGCCCCAAAAAGAATGAACAGAAAAATAAAAGTGGCTGACACACCCAGAGGAATACCGAATACACCCTCGGTAGTAAAGTATAAGTGGTCTACCAGCAATTCCAGATCAACACCCCGATGGCCAAAAGTACCGGGAATGTAAGGGCCTGCAAAAGCATAGCCCAGAAAGACCAACGCTACAATTACTATGGGCCAGCCCACCACGCGCCGGGCTGCCTCCAGAACCATCAGGACTCCCAGGGCTCCCACTACTATGTCGGCAGGGGTGGCCATTCCGGCACGTAAAACCAGTTCTTGATAAAAGACCAAGATATAGAGGGGCAAAGCAGTAGCTACTACGGCCAGTATTCCGTCGATCCAATGCAGGTGTTCACGGGACCATCCTTTGCGACTGGGATACAGCAGGAATACCAGACTCATAGCAAAAGCCAGGTGAACGGCTCGCTGCAGATGAGCATCCAGTACTCCGAAAGTCGCGGTATAGAGCTGAAACAAAGAAAAGCTGATGGCTAAAAAGGCCACTAGCCATTTACCATAGCCTCCGAAGCGACGATAATCAGATTCACGATCATATTGCGCCATTAGTTTATCGATATCTACTTCGTTCGGTGTTGCGACAGGTTCGTTCACAATATTCCTCCCTTGTGAGCCGTGATTTTATGCCATATAAGGTAGCCTGGGGAATACGATCGTACACGAATAGTTACCAGACTTCCTGGAGAAAAATAATCGCTTAGCGCATAGCTCTGATCCTTGTAGATCAGACCTTGGTAAGTTACTGGCATTACCGCCAATCGTATTTCCCGGAATACCCGGTTTAGGCCGGTTAATTCAAATGTACCCTGGTTATTGACCAGTTGACCTTCGGAAGGCAAAAAAGGAAGGCCTACACCCAATGATTGGTAGGTAGTCGAAACCAGTTTAATACTATCCCCGGATATTATACCAAAGTTTTCTGTTACCGGACACTTTTGTACGGAGTGAACATATTCCAGGGAAAAACCCTCTCCCCTAGCCAAAGGGATGAGTAAGACCTGGTTGGCACTATTATCCTTGACTTCCAAAACAGGCAGCGGGAATAATAGCACTCCCGCTATTACTATTATGGTCAGTGAGGTTGATACTGCCTTCAACCAGGTCTTACTGCTTAACATTCCTTAATCGTTCCTACTCGTTAAAATACCTGTCAGCTCCGGGATGCATCGGAATGGAAATACCATCCTTGGCCGAATCCACAGTTATCAGCGCACCAACCGAGTGGGAGGCTTTTAACTGATCCAGGTTGGAATAAATAGATTTGGTAATATCATAGGCAATCTGCTCATCCAATTGGTCCGTAGTTACCAGCATCGCTTTTAC
>DBRE01000103.1:411-8248 GCA_002305535.1 Syntrophomonas sp. UBA1376 | reverse complement strand
CTTCTGCCCAAGGAAATTATATATCGCCGTAAGAGTCCCTACCCCAAAACATATAACCCCATTTATTACAATTCAGTCAAAAACAAACTGACTGATATATTAAATGAACCTGGTTCACCGCTATTAAAAATAATTAACAAAAAAGAGCTGCAAGATAAACTAGAAAACAATGACCATGTTTTTTCTCAACCCTGGTTTGGCCAATTAATGGGCGATACACAGTACTTAGCCTTCTTGTATCAATTAAATGAGTGGATGAAAGATTACCAAGTAATAATAAGCTAATCCCGGTGATCCATTAAAAAAGAATCACCAGGAAGAAAATGTTCATCCTAGTGATTCGCACCCGATTGCTTTCCTAAATTGTATATATTCGGGCAGTTGCAACTGATTGTATGGGCAGTGTCTCAATCTTTTTGGTTATCAAGTCTCCGCTTTGGTACCAGTAGTAAAGTGCTGAATCAGCACGCGCACGCTTCTTATGCGGTTCTTTTCTACTTTTTCGGCAATTAATCTGATATTATCATATTCGATTTCGTCTCCCGGCAAGGGGATCCTTCCCAGTTCCCCTAGTATGACTCCCCCAATTGAATCGAAATCTTCTGATTCTAACTCTATCCCTAGTACTTCATTTACAACATCTATTCTGGTACTACCATCGATTAGAAATTCGCCTTCATTAATCATTTGTATCTCAAGTTCATGATCATCATATTCATCGTCGATATCGCCGAGGATCTCCTCGATCAAATCTTCCATAGTTACGATACCGGCTGTTCCACCATATTCATCTAGAACTATTGCCATATGTACGCGCCTATTCTTCATATCATTGAAAACATCGGCTATCTTTTTCAATTCCAAAGTGTAGTAGGGCTCTCGCAAGTAATTTCCGATATGAAATTCTTCCTTATTAACGCCGGAGAAAAACAAATCTTTAACATTTAGGACACCCACTATATCATCAATTCTGTCTCTATAAACCGGGTATCTGGAAAATTGCTCATCCCTCACAACCTCAATAAATTGTTCATAACTGGTATCTAAGTTAAACGCGACAATATCTGTTCGCGGTAGCATAGCTTCCTTAACCGGACGATCTCCAAATTCAAAAACATTGTAGATCATCTGCTTTTCTTCTACTTCGATGACCCCTTCTTCTTGGCTGACATTCACCATGGTTTTCAGTTCTTCTTCAGTTATGAAGGGACCGGAGTTGCTAGTACTGCCCCCTAATAGTTTGATTAGTCCGTTAGTCACATAGGTAAACATAACTACGATGGGCTGAAGAATGACGACTATTAACGATAAAGGCTTGGCTACCCTCAAAGAGATTTTTTCCGAATTTTGAGCAGCCAAAGATTTAGGGGTTATCTCCCCAAAAACCAGGATCAAAATTGTCATTACGGCAGTAGCTATTCCTACACCTTTGCTTTGGAAAAGCTCGATTGCTATTGCGGTAGCTAAAGCAGAGGCTCCAATGTTTATTACATTATTGCCTACAAGAATAGTTCCTAAGAGTTTGCTGGGGTCTTCCGTAAGCCGGTTGACTAGGTCTGCTCCTTTGACACCTTCTTTTTGCATGTGTTTGGCTTTGATTCTACTAAAAGACGTCAGAGCTGTTTCCGATGCTGAGAAAAAGGCAGAACAGCCCAAAAGTACAATTAAGAAACCTATTTTCCATAAACCGTCAGGATCCAGAGTGCATCACTCCTCCAAGTTCTCATAATACACTTATTTCCCAATCAAATTTGCTTAGTATAGAAAATACTATAACATATTGTTAAAGCAAATCTAAATACCCAGGGAAGGAAAGGCTTGGCTAAACCCGAATTAATAATCCGATACGATCGTGGCTGTGAAAATCGCTCTTCTTAGCGTATCATTGCGAGGTAGGTTGAAACATGATGAATCTAAAGTATAGATTGGAAGATCACCCGAGTTTTGCGGAAAACATTATTTATGGCCTGCAGTGGTTGGCCGTTACTATTCCCGCCGTAATCATACTGGGCAAAATCCTAGGAAGTCTGGAAGGAACCGGCGCGGCAGAAGTGCTCTACATGCAAAAGCTGTTCGCGGTCATGGCAGTCAGTCTGTTGTTGCAGATATTCTTTGGACATAGGCTTCCTTTGGTCATTGGCCCCGCCACTGTTCTGCTTATTGGCATCCTTGCTTCCCAGAGCAGTTCTTCGGCAGCCATTTATACCAGTATTTTGATCTGCGGGATCCTGTTAAGCATTTTGGCCATCAGCGGCTTGTTTGCTTATTTGCGTCAGCTCTTCACCCCCCGGGTAGTGGCAGTTATTTTGCTGTTAGTAGCTTTCACAATTATACCGACCATCCTGAATCTTATCACTAGCGGCTCAGCCAATTCTCTACCCGCGCAAAACCTCAGCTTTGTTTTGGTCTTTATATTCCTCCTGTTCGTGGCTCAGCGATTTCTGACCGGTTTGTGGAAGTCCACCTTGATATTGTGGGCTATGATAATTGGCAGTGTAGCTTATGCCTTGGTAAATCCTATTTGGCTGCAGGGAGCCAATGCCTATGGTCTTCCTGTATTGGGAGGTTTTTTCAATCAAATGACCACCACTCTGGTTATCGATCCAGGACTCATTATTGCTTTTATACTCTGTTTTCTGGGACTTTCTATAAATGATCTGGGCTCCATCCAAGCGGTGGGAACTGTATTACAGGCTGATAAGATGCCTGAACGTATCACCCGCGGCATTTCCTTTACCGGTCTGGGCAATACCCTGGCCGGCTTCATGGGGGTCATCGGTCCAGTAAACTTTTCCTTTAGCCCCGGTGTCATCGCCTCCACCGGCTGTGCAGCTCGTTCCACCCTGGTACCTGCCGGTGTGATTATGCTGCTTTTAGCCTTTTTGCCGCGCACTCTCTATTACCTTTCTTTTATCCCCGAAGTAGTGATTGGCTGCATCTTGTTGTTCATCATGTGTACCCAGGTAGCAGCAGGTCTCAGCAGTGCTTTCGCAGCCATGGAGGAACCTGTTTTTGACCATGCCCTCCTGATAGCCCTACCTATATTGA
Organism: Syntrophomonas sp. UBA1376; assembly: GCA_002305535.1. GTDB lineage: Bacteria > Bacillota > Syntrophomonadia > Syntrophomonadales > Syntrophomonadaceae > DTU018. The sequence goes on along the minus strand of DBRE01000103.1, from coordinate 5,200 downwards.
TAGGGATCCTGGTGGCTTTCCTGCCAGCGGATGTGGTAGCCACTTTCCCTTCCCAACTACGCCCCATATTTGGCAATGGTTTTGTCATGGGTGTGTTGGCGTCATTACTGTTGGAACATGTTATCTTCCGCACAGGGAAGGTTTAATAATATAATACAGCGCTATGGCCGCAGTAGCAGCATACTCCTATCAGTAGGCAGGTTGGCCCCGGCAATTGTATTAGGAAATAATAAAGAAATGTATCGAAGAACATAGAGCAGATTTCTACATCAAGAGTAGGCTGACAGCCATTACCATCATGCCGACAATGATACCATAAACTGATTGATGGGCGGCTCCATACTCTCTGGCGGCCGGCAGCAATTCATCCAAGGAGATGAACACCATTATCCCTGCCACTGAGGCAAACACCAAGGCAAATAAACCTTCACTCATGAAAGGTAATAATATCAGAAAACCTATCAGTGCCCCTAGAGGCTCTGACAACCCTGATAGGAACGAGTACTGAAAAGCCTTCCCTCTGTCTCCGGTAGCATAATAGACTGGCACAGCGACAGCAATTCCTTCCGGTATGTTATGTATGGCGATAGCTATGACGATGGCAATACCTACTGATGGATCATGCAATACGGAGATGAACGCGGCCAATCCTTCTGGGAAGTTATGAATGGCTATGGCTACCGCCGCCATCACCCCTAATCGCAACAGCTTGGCATTGCCGGTATGATCAGTGTTTTCAGAGATTTCGTCTAAGGCTCGCGGTTCATGTGGGTTTTCATATTCGGGAACTAACTTATCAATTATGGCGATAAGCATTATACCGGCGAAAAAAGCGGCGGTTGCCACCCACAGTCCAGCAGTGCCCCATACGTTAACAGCAGCCAGCCTGGCCTCGGCAAAAATCTCCACCATGGCAACATATATCATGACTCCTGCCGAAAACCCCAACGCAAAAGATAAAAAATCGGTGTTGGTTCGCTTAGCGAAAAGAGCTATAAGGCCTCCTATGCTGGTAGATAAACCCGCCAGCATTGTTAAGACAAAGGCCAGTCCAAGGTTTTCAAGTCCCATCTTGCATTACCTGCCGGTTTGATAGAATTAGGTAGTCCAAATCTAACTTTATTATTGTGACTTAGCCTTGTCAAGGACACGAGACAGCCCACAGGGAATATCACCCAATCGCGATAACAGTCACAACTCCGGCAATAATGTTACAATGATAGATATTGCGCTATAACTAAAGTTAGTGAGCAATCAACTCAACATTATTCGCAGCTAAGGAGGAAACTATAATATGGCAGGATGGCGCGACATTTACAACGGCAGGATCTGTACCGCCGGGGAAGCGGTCAAAGGTATTAAATCAGGAGATACGGTGGCAGTTGGCCACGCTTGTGCTGAGCCCCGGGCTTTGACCCGGGCTATGAGTGCTAGATACAAAGAGTTGGAAGATGTTAAAGTTTTTCACCGCTGGGGCATAGGTGAATCTTTATATGTTGAGCCGGAAATGGAGGCTCATTTTCGTCATTTATCCTGCTTCGCCGGGCCCAAGACCCGTCAGGCAATTAATGAGGGTCGGGCTGATTTTATCCCCCGCTACATTTCCCAGATACCCGAGTTATTCACCCAGGGGCAAATTCCTATCGATGTCGCCTTGATAACAGTTACACCTCCTGATGAACATGGATTTTGCAGTCTAGGTATCTCGGTCGATTACACCATGAGGGCTGCTCGCTCAGCACAAACCGTTATCGCTCAGGTCAATGCCAACATGCCCAGAACCCATGGTGATACCTTTTTACACGTGCGCGATATAGACTGTTTTGTTCTCCAGAATGATCCTTTATTTGAAATTCCCCGCCCTGCTATAGGCGATGTGGAAAAAACCATGGGCGGTTACATTGCTGATTTGGTAGAGGATGGCGCTACCTTGCAGATGGGAATTGGGGCTATTCCTGATGCCGTTTTGACCTTTCTCACGGAAAAGAGAAATTTGGGTATTCACACGGAAATGTTTTCGGATGGGGTAATTGAGTTAGTGGAGTCAGGAGTTATCGACTGTTCGAAAAAGACTCTGCATCCTTATAAGATGGTATGCGCTTTTGTGATGGGAACCCGCCAACTTTTCAAGTGGGTAGATGACAATCCTTTTGTCGAAATGCATCCAGAAGAATATGTTAATAACCCTCTGGTCATCAAAGAAAATGACAACATGATTTCTATTAATTCTGCTCTGCAGGTAGACCTGCTGGGTCAGGTGGCAGCCGATTCGCTGGGAACTGTCCAGTTCAGCGGCGTCGGCGGTCAGGTGGACTTCATACGGGGCGCCAAAATGTCTCGAGGAGGCAAGTCCATTATTGCTCTGCCGTCAACCGCAGCGAAAGGCACTATCAGCAGAATAGTACCTATGCTTACTCCCGGGACAGCCGTTACCACCACACGCAACGAGGTTGATTATATAGTTACCGAATATGGAGTCGCCAAGCTCAGCGGCAAATCCAATCGGGAAAGGTTTAGAGAACTGATAAGTATAGCCCACCCAGATTTTCGTAAGGATCTAGCCAAAGACAGCGTTTTTTCCAGCTAAGAAACAGGATGCGCAAGTCAGGGGACGGTCCCCTGACTTGCGTGTACGACAGGTGATAGTTTTGAGTTAGACTTATATCCAAAACGGTCAGAAGGGATTAAAATAAGCCTAACAGACATAACTCGATCCAGGAGGTGGAATCATGTCCAAGGCCAAAACAAATCTAATTATTGACGGCGTTATGTTTCTGGTAATGATGGCGCTGGTGGGTACAGGATATGTGCGCAAGTATGTGCTGTTAAGCGGGTCGGCTTCCCGCCAGCTTTATGGAACTAAGGTACATATGTATCTATGGGGGATCAATCGGGATGGTTGGGCAACCATCCATCTATACTTAGGTTACTTACTATTGGCATTATTATTGGTACATATCTTGCTTCACTGGAAACAAGTAACGTCAATCTTTAAGAAATTAGTACCCCACCCCAAATGGAGACTAGTGATAATTGTTCTGTTTATAAGTCTAAGCCTCTTTTTAGCCCTGTTCCCTTTTATAATGACTCCAACCTATTGGTTGTAACCACAGATCAGCTACCCAATTTTAGTTTAGGATATATCTATTCCCACCATCTTCATTAAATAGCGAGCATTGGAGGTGCTACATCGCCCTGGGCGCAGTTTGTAATCAAACTCAATGCCGCCGTTCACATAATGCTCCTGAAAATGGAAGTTCTTAAATTTGGCCCATAGTTCCTTTTCCAGATCACACAGTTCAAAGTCGTGGGTGGAAATCAGGCCGATGGCACCATTTTGGCTCAACTGTCTCAAGACGACCTGAGCACCGGTAATCCGATCCAGGGAATTGGTTCCTCGAAATATCTCATCTATTAAATAAATCATGGGCTTGTCCCGACGGGAATGCTCCAGGATCATATTGATGCGTTTCAGCTCTGCATAGAAGGTAGAAACTCCTTCGATGAGATCATCTCGTATTTCCATGGATGTATAAATATCCATCACTGAGCAGACAAACTTCTCAGCACATACCGGGCTTCCGGCATAAGCCAGTACCAGGTTGATACCTATGGAGCGCAGCCAGGTGCTTTTTCCTGACATGTTGGATCCGGTTACTATGCAGGAGTAATTTTCTATATCTATATCGTTATGAACGCATTTTTCCGGATGCAGCAGGGGATGCCCCAGACCCTGGGCGGATATTCTCTGACCCTGATCTTCGATTTCAGGGTAAGTCCAATCCGGATGGATGTGAGCTACAACTGCCAGACTACAGAAAGCCTCCATAGTTCCGACGATTTCCAACCATCGCCCTACCCTGCTGCCATAGCGAGATTTCCAAGCAGCTAGTCTTACGGCACATTGAATATCCCATAAAAGACCGATGTTAATTATTAGATAAAACATAGAGCGGTTCATATCTATGGATCCGGATATTCTTTCTAATTGCTGCATTGCCTTGTGAGCCGATTCGTTTTTCTCGAACAGTTCAGCGTGCAGGGATGACAGATACGGGTCTTCCCATGGCTCCTGTTCAATTAGTTCCAGCATACTCCTATAGGACTGCAAGCTTTTCTGGAAAGAATAGACCCAGCGCAGAGGTGCCCCCGTTGATTTATAGGTGAATAGTACAATGAGACTCTGCAGCATTAAAAGGATCACTGGAATCTGCAGGGATATCATTTGCAAAAAGTACAGTGCCAAAGAGACGGCAGTGCATAAAGGCAGCCAGCGGATGGATTTAATAAACTTACCTATATGCGGGCTTGTCTGAGCATAGGCAATCAGCTCACCAGGATCGCGGCCTGCTTCTGAAGTTATTAAGCCTCGACATTCCAAGCCCTGGCAAAAATCCAGCCGGCCAGCCAGTTCTTTAACAGCTTTTTGACGGATTAAAATGGCATCGATCTCCTTGGAGGGGTGAGCTAAATGTTGGTACAGCTGTTGGCGTCCCAAGAAGGTTTGAACTGTGGATAACCATTGAAACAGTGATTTTGGCCCAAAGATATCCAGGTCATTGCTGTAAGGATGATCAAACCGGGCAAACTCCTGGCCTTGATCAGCGAATTCTATCCATTGCCCATGGATGCGATCCAGGTATTGCTCATTGATCTTGACCATCGTCTGAGCCTTGGTTAAGCGGATCTCCACCTGGCGATGACGGTATACAAAATAGAAGAAGATCAACAGAAATGGTAGTCCCACATACAGTGCCTGTAAGGGGGTTCTCAGATAACTAACCAGCAC
>DBRE01000103.1:0-338 GCA_002305535.1 Syntrophomonas sp. UBA1376 | reverse complement strand
ACAAAGTAACCAATGACCAATAATCCTAAAGCAATGCGGTACCATCCAAAGGCCTTGAAGTCGTTGTTTTTAATATATCCCAACAAAAATTTGATGGCCAGGATAGACACAACAAATGCCACTATCATGCCGGTCAATAAAACAGCTATCTCCAGTTCAGTAAAGCTAAAGCCGAACTTGACTAGCTTTAAGGCACTGGCTCCAAACATCACCGGAATGGATAGGAAAAAAGAATATTCTGCGGCCAGAGTGCGGGAGGAACCCAGTATGATTGCCCCAAGGATGGTAGCTCCAGAACGAGATGTTCCGGGAATCAATGATAATACTTGGAACACACC
>DBRE01000048.1:11103-11295 GCA_002305535.1 Syntrophomonas sp. UBA1376 | reverse complement strand
GATATGTTGAATTTTGGGGAGAAGGGGAGAAGAAGGCAAATTGACCAATTTACTGTGTCATACTGTAGGGAAATATCCCTAATTAGCGTAGAAAAATAGCAAGAGCGATAATCATTTAGAGGAAAAATCGGGCTCTACCAGAAATAGTATCAAGGAAAGACGGCGACAGAAACATAGCAATGGGAGGTTGAA
>DBRE01000048.1:0-11022 GCA_002305535.1 Syntrophomonas sp. UBA1376 | reverse complement strand
TAATGGTTCCTCTGCGCGCTATCGGGGAGGGATTAGGGTTAGCGGTCAATTGGGATGCAGCTAATTATTTTGTTATGATTTCTACCAATGAGTCTTATCTCATGGCCCCGGCTGGTGTAGTAGGCTCCCCCCAGAGCACCATCCGCATTTTTTATAATGGTGGAGAACTTAAAAGCGATGCTGACCCGTTCATACTTAATGATCGCACCATGGTTCCACTACGACTGATCAGCGAAGAAATGGGCATGGAAGTAGATTGGCGGGCTGACAGTTATGAGGTTTTCATAAGTCGGCCGGCAGCGGACACTACCCACGAGCTACCGAATCTGCCGCCTAGTGAACAGAGCTTAGATCCCGTGGAAGAGCTTCCTGCCGAGGAAGAACCAGTAACCGATTATGAAGAAAAACCAATATCTTCGGAACCTGCGGGTGCTTTGGATATGGAAGCTCTGATAATGGGACAGGCTCAGGTCGACGCTCAGCAATTGCGTGCCCTTCTCTACCGAAACAATCCTAACGCCCCTGATCTGATTGACCTATATCTGGAAATTGGAGCCAAGTACGGGGTGCGGGGGGATCTGGCTTTTTGCCAGGCGGCCAAGGAGACCGGATGGTGGAGGTTTACCGGCATTGTTCAACCCTGGCAGAATAATTATTGCGGGCTGGGGGCGACCGGAGTAGCTGCTACTGGTGATGAAGACTTACTGGGAGCTGACCCTTCCTGTATTTGCTATGAAGAGGGGGTACACGGAGCCATATTCGCTACTCCTAAGGATGGGGTGGAAGCCCAGATCCAGCATCTCTATGCTTATGCGACCAAAAAACCCCTACCGGAAGGAACCGTTTTGGTTGACCCACGTTTTAAGAAAGTTACCCGGGGTATTGCTCCCCGCTGGATCGATTTGGGTGGCAAGTGGGCTTATCCCGGCTATGATCGCAACAAATATCCAGGGGAGAATGGATTTGCCGAGGCCTTTGCCCAGGAAGACACCTATGGTCATAGTATAATCAAACACTACTATGCCCAGATGTTTTAGAACGCACTAGCAAGTGCTCACAGCAGAAATAATTAAAGGCGGATGCATACTTGGATGACATCCGCCTTTTTTATGTTTATATTAAGCAGCTACATTGGATTTGGCAGCCTCGGCAGCCTTCGTCCAGGGACCGAAAGCACTGCCTATCGGCAGAACCGTAATACCGTAGTGAGTGTTCAGAACTGTGGCTGCTGATCCATAGAAAGATACAATGGCGATTCCCAATTCAGAATAAGCGGCTAACATATGGAAAGCCTCGCCGCCCCAGCCCAGAGTATTCATGAAAAGACCTAAGAAGAGCAGGTCAATTAAAAAGAAAATTATAAACAGAACCTTGTTAGTCCCCATAGATCCTATTGTCATATATATGGTAAAGATAAAGTAGCCCAGAAACGCGAAGCCCATCTGATGAGGGTCGTAAGCTACCGCGCCATTGCCCCACAGGCCATTGGAGATCATCCAGCTAAATGCCATAGCAAACCAGAAAAAACCATAGCCACAGAATGCTGTAGCACCGAAAGTGTTATTGTGTTTGTAATCTAATATACCGGCTACAAATTGGGCGGCAGCCCCCAAAAAGAGTGCCCAGGGTATGATGTAGGCGGTTCCATCGGTAATACCCAGTTTACTAGAAGACGCTACCAGAGTGACTATAGCCAAGCCAAAAAGGCCCAGAGGTGATGGATTAGCTACCAGTTCCTGGACGTGACCTGTTACTTTCATTTCATTTAAATTCCCCATAATTCCCTCCCTAAAATAAATGATGCCATGACAAGGACAACCCCTGCTTTCCTCCTTTCGCTAAGGTATAATGGTGATATGGTTATAATTTGAGTTATATTCAACGAAATAAAATAAAATCCTTTAATAATTTGTTGCTTCAGCGTGAATTATTAAAAATTAGTTTTGGGCGACCCAGAACAAATGATAATTGAACAAATCGGATGATTCAGTAGTAAGCATTGAATATGATGGCAATTATATACACTATGAGATCGGACTTCAATCTGATTCCTAGAAAACCCAATATCTAATTAATGGCGGAATCGTTTGAAAATAAAGACTTTAGACATTCGGAGGTGGAAACCTTTCAATTTTATTACCCAATTATTATAATGAGGAAAATACGAATCATAAGAGTTCGGCATTTCATATGTTAGTGTCCCCCTGACTTATGAAGAGAATTGAAGACTGTTGCTTATCTTACATAAAGCAGACTGGTATAGCAGCAGACTTTTGTTGTCAAACCGGGGAAGAAATTAAGACGGGAGGAATATCAAGTGGCATCAAATTTCCTTTACTCAACTCGCGACCACAAGTTTATTCTCAATGAATGGCTGGATATGGAAAAGGTACTGGCCTATGATGCTTACAAGGACTACTACGGAATCGACGACATTGACATGATTCTGGAGCAGGCTTTGAAGGTCGCTAAAGAAGTAGTGGCTCCCACGCGCGATGACAATGAGGCTGTTCAAGCCCAATTCAAGGAAGGCCAGGTAATCGTACCTCCATCCTTCAAGGACGCCTACTGGTTCATATCGCAGAATGGTTGGGGCGGCAGCAATGAGGATCATCACTATGAAGGACGACTTCCTCAGACTATGTTTCGGGCTTGTGGAGAGTATCTAGCTGGAGCTAATGCGGCCATAATGCCCTATATCCTGGCTACTGCTGGAGCTGCTGGGCTGATTGCCAACTTTGGTAGCGAAAAGGTGAATAATCTTTTCCGGGAAAAAATGTATAGTGGCGACTGGGGAGGCACCATGTGCCTGACTGAACCTAATGCCGGTTCTGATGTAGGTGATCTTTTGACTAAAGCCTATCCTACCGATGAACCCGGTGTCTATAAGATCAAAGGAACCAAATGCTTCATAACCGGCGGAGACCAGGATATTACTGAAAACATCGTTCACCTGGTTCTAGCTCGCGTTGAAGGTGCTAGGCCGGGAACCAAAGGCATATCGTTGTTTGCAGTGCCCAAGATGTGGGTCGATGATGATGGCAATATTACCGGATCTAATGATGTAGCCTGCATTGGTATTGAACACAAAATGGGGATCAAGGGCTCGGCAACTTGCGTAATGTCCTTTGGTGAAAACAATGAATGCCGGGGTTATATATTAGGCAATCCTCCTGATGAGGAAGGTAAAGGCGAAGGAATGGCTCAGATGTTCCAGATGATGAATGGAGCACGCATGGAAACTGGACATGCTGCTTTGGCTGAAACGGCTGTTGCTTTTCACAATGCTGCTTCCTATGCCAATGAGCGCATTCAGGGCCGCCTTATAACTGATCCCAAAGCTGGCCGACAGTTGATCATTAAGCACGAAGATGTACGCCGTATGTTACTGGATCTTAAAGCCCATGTGGATGCAATGCGGGCTCTGATTTTCAAGACCTATTACTATTTTGATATTCTGGATAATACTACTGATCCGGAGGAAAAACAATTGATCTCCGGGCGTATAGATATCCATACCCCTCTGGTCAAGGCTTATTGTTCTGATAAAGCCTGGGAATTGTGCGCCGAAGCCATGCAGGTATTTGGTGGTAACGGTTATTCGGAAGAATATCCTATTGCTGAACTGGCTAGGGACGTCAAGATCTATTCCATATGGGAAGGTACCAATTTTATTCAGTCCATGGATCTGGTGGGTCGTAAGTGGATGATGGGTAAAGGTAAGGTATTTGCCCAATGGCTGGCAGACATAGAAGCCTTTGCAGACCAGCATGCCAACCATCCAGTATTAACAAGTGAAATGGCTATTTTGAAAAAAGCCGTTGCTGCCTACAAGGAAATCCAGGCCGCTATTGCCAACTATGTGATGAATCAAAAGATGCCTATGATGCCCTTGTATGCCACCAGAATACTCCATGCGACTTCAGAACTGATTTGTGGTCAGTTGATTCTGGAACAGGCCGTTGTGGCTCAGGCGAAGATAGACGAGCTGGGCAAAGACCATCATGATTACGCTTTCTATAACGGCAAAGTAAATTCAGCCCGTTACTATTTGCATAATGTTGTGCCAAACATCTTTACCGCTGTGGAAGTGATCAAAGATGGTGATACCTCGGTACTGGACATTGAAGAAGAAGCTTTCTTGATTTTCTAAGTTTGCGAGCTAGGTCCCCCCTAGTTTGACACAGGGTTTTGAACTAACATAATGTAGCAGATATTAGCCAAAACCCTGTGATTTTTTAACCGGAACAGTTTTCTATAACTGAACCGGTTTTTCTTTTTGGGTTCATTGATCGGATATTCAAATATTGCGTAGTATAAGAGGAATTATTTGATACATTTAGAATATTAACACTAAGCGTGGGAGGGAGTAATTTCTTGACCGGGCAGTGGACTTGGTATAACGCCTGCTGTTCTGGAATAGAATGTCATGATTGACACATGAAAGCGTTCCATGTGTTGGAGATGATCCAAGGGGGTGAGGCAGGGAGAAGATGTATGACAGGCCTAGGCCTGTACCAAGCTGTAGGTATAGAGATGATGTTTAAAACTAAGGGGGACTTCCCGGCGGGGGATCAGAGGACAACTAGATAAGACAAAGAGTAGATATAACTGGGGGGCTCCTAGAAAATGGAGGGTGTAAAATATGTCTGCTAATTTTGCGTACCTAAATACTCGTGACTTGAAATTTATTGCCAAGGAATGGCTACCTACCGAAAAGATTTTTTCCTACCCGCGGTATTCTGAGTATTATTCCAAAGATGATGTGGATGCTATCCTGGATCCGTGTTTGAAAATGGCTAAAGAATTAATCGAGCCTACCAACGAAGACGGGGACAGCAATCCGATACAATTTGAAAATGGCAAAGTGAAGTTGCCCCCAAGCTTTGGGCCGCTGTTTAAGCAGCTTCAATCCGAAGGATGGGGAACCAGCAATATCGATGAAAGCGAAGGCGCTATGGTAATGCCGGAGATCCTGTATGCCATGGTATGGGAGATGTTCTGTGCTGCCAATCCGACTTTCGGACCTTATATTATTTTAACCAGTGGTTCAGCTGGACTCATTCAGACCTTTGGTGATGACAAGCTGAAAGAGATGTTTCTTCCTAAGATGATGGATGGAACCTGGTCAGGCACCATGTGCTTAACGGAACCCACTGCTGGCTCTGACGTAGGCGATATTCTTTCCAAAGCCTATCCCACTGATGATCCGCGTATTTTCAAAATCAAAGGTAATAAGATTTTCATAACGGGTGGGGACAACGATTTTACCGAGAACATTATTCATTTATATTTAGCCAGGATCGAAGGTGCTCGGCCAGGCACCAAAGGCATCTCCCTTTTTGTGGTGCCCAAGTATTGGGTCAATGAAGATGGCTCCTTGGAGGACAATGATGTTCAAACCACTGGCGTAGAACATAAGCTGGGTCAGCATGGTTCTGTTACTGCTTCTCTGTCCATGGGTGAGAACAACAATTGCCGGGGCTGGCTCTTGGGTGTGGATCCTCGCGAAAACGACGGCAAAGGTGAAGGTATGGCCCAGATGTTCCAGATGATGAATCTGGCGCGTATGGAAACCGGACATGCAGGCTTGTCATGTATTGCCAATGCTTTCTATAATGCCCGTGATTATGCCAAAGAAAGAATCCAGGGCAGACCACTGACCAATCCCAAAGCTGACCGGATCACTATAATCAATCATGAAGACATCCGCCGCACCCTATTGATGGGTAAGGCCCATGTTGAGGCAATACGCGCGATGATGTACAAAGTATACTTTGCCTTTGATGTGCGTGAACATGATCCTGATCCGGCGGAAAGGGAAAAGGCCAATGATCTTATCGAAGTAGCTACACCGCTTTGCAAAGCATATCCCACTGATGAAGCTTGGTGGCTGATCGGTGAAGCCATTCAGGCCTATGGTGGATACGGCTATTGTGAAGAGTATCCGGTGGCTCAGATTGCCCGGGATGTAAAGATTTACTCGATTTGGGAAGGAACCAACTATATCCAGTCTTTGGATCTGATCGGACGCAAGTGGCTCATGAAGAAAGGGGCAGCCTTTGCAGCCTTTATTCAGGAAATTCGGGATTTTTATGAAGCTAACAAGAACACCGCCGGGTTGGAAAAGGAATTTGCCAACCTAGGTAGAGCTCTGGATGCATATACCGAGATCCAAATGGCCATTGGTGGATACTTTGGTAATAACCAGATCAGTATGATGCCAGTTTTTTCCCGGCGTATCCTTACTGCCACTTCCCAGTTGTTTGCAGGCTATTGCATTCTTGACCAGGCCTTGCTGGCTGACAAAAAGGCTCAGGAAGTAGGCTCTGACCACTATGACTATCCGTTCTATACTGGTAAAGTAGCGGCTGCTCGCTACTATCTGCGTAATGTGGTACCTAATGTATGGGCTGTAGCAGAAATCGTTAAAGACGGAGATACTTCAGTTCTGGACATTGATCTCCAGGCATTCGACTACTAATTTTCAATTCCGTTAAGGGGCTGCCAATCGGCAGCCCCTTGTTTTCAGAGCAAACTAGGATGCAAGAACGGTTCCCTCTGGTGCTCGCATTGAAATAATAGCAGAGCTGCTTTATACTGCACTCATAGAAGCGAATGTGGGAGTGAACGATTAATGACTGATAATGATCAGGTTGCTCGTAACTGGGCTATGGGATGTCATCTGGCTGCTTTAACTTGTTATGTGGGAATTCCTTTTGGTAATATCCTGGGGCCGCTCTTAGTGTGGCTTTTTAAGAAGGATGAATATGCGCTGGTAGATGAGCACGGTAAAGAAGCTCTCAATTTCCAGATCTCCGTAATGGTTTATAGCCTAGTAGCCGTCATAGTCATCGTTATTTTTGCATTGACCTTCATCCTGATCCCGGTAGCCATCGCACTGGGTATTCTGCTGGCAGCGCTTTTTGCGGTAAATCTGGTGCTGATAATTGTAGCGGCCATACAGACCAGTAATGGGGAAACATTTCGATATCCACTAAGTATCAAGTTCATAAAATAGTCTAAGTCTTTTCCTGCCTTAGAATCATTTCCATAAAAAAAGCCGTCCTATTCAGGGCGGCTGTGCTCATATATTGGTGGTAAGAGGAGGTACACCATGAGCCATATGGAAGGGAAAGTTGTCAGGCTGACTATCAAGTTAATTGTGAACCTCACAGTGCTAATAGCTGATACGCCGGGCTGAGAAAAAACTGTGAAGTGTCTAACTGCGATATAGTGTAGGTTCATCCTTGATCCGTCTACCTGATAACAACTTATGAAGCTGGGGAGGAAAGTGTGACTAATGAAGGAACAAATTTATAAAATAGGTGAAGTCTCAGAAATGCTGTCTATTGAGCAGCATACCCTGCGCTACCTGGAAAACAGCCTAAAAATAAAGATTAAACGGGATGAACGGGGAGATCGTCTCTATACTGATTCTGACATCGATACCTTACGATTAGTTCTTAAGTTAAGAGAAAAAGGACTTAATACTACTGCCATTCGGTTAGCTCTGGAGAATACTGAGGAAGAAACTCAACCACCGCCTACGGAAACTGTTTCCCCAGGCCCTCTGGTCACTTTCGAATTCGTGGAAGCGGTATCACTGGTGCGCCAGGTATCGGAACAGAATGATGAAATTATTCGCCAGAACAGATTACTGGAAGAACGACTCAAGCGTCTGGAGGAAAAGCTGGATCGCTATAGTCGGGAGCGGGATCAAAATCTCGATGAACTGATGCAAATTCTTAAAGGAGACGGAAACGAAGGAAAAAACAAATCCTGGCTGTCCCGGTTGCGCGGCAAATAGATCCTAACCTAGGAGAATAAAATGTAATAGAAATAATTATAGTTTGAAATCAGGGAGATGAAATAAAGGCTTCCTTCGACTTTTATCGAATTAATAAGTGATATAAACCCAGAAGTTGCCAAGGAAAAGCGGGGCACTGCATAAAATTGTTATTATAAGAGAATCTAATAGGAGAGGATGGTTTTAGCAAACCAATACATACTCAGTCAAAGGAGCAAATATCAAACTTCAAATATTAGGGTTTGGACATGAACCGATTTGATGGTAACCGAACACGATACCCAAGGAGGCAAGTGCAAACGAATTTCTCAGGTACAAGGGACAGAGGACAAGAATGACTTGTCGTCTGTTTTTTTATTAATTTGACAAAGGTGGCGAAACATATGGCAGCAAGTTATGACCTTTTGATTCTTGGAGGTGGGCCAGCTGGTCTCGCAGCAGGAATCTATGGTGCCCGCGCCAAGCTAAAAACGGCCATTATAGAGAAAGGTAGGCCGGGAGGCCAGGCAGCTACAACTGAGGAATTAGAAAACTACCCGGGTTTTGGGCCTGGAACTACTGGCCCGGGGTTAAGCCAATCCATGGCTGAGCACGCCGAAGCCTTTGGGGTGGAATTTATTAAAGACACCATCATCGGCATGGATCTGCCGGATAAAAAAATCAGCGGCAAGAAAGGTGATTATTACGGCAAAGCTATCATATTTGCCCTAGGAGCGGAACCGCGTCTCTTAAGTGTGGCTGGTGAGGGTAAACTACGTGGTAAAGGGGTCAGCTATTGCGCTACCTGTGATGCTGATCTATTCGAAGAACTGGACGTGGCAGTAGTCGGTAGCGGAGATGCAGCTATTGAAGAAGCTGAATACCTGACTAGATTCGCTGAATCAGTAACCATGGTAGTGATCCATGAGGAAGGCCATGTTGATGCAAACCCGGTTTCAGCCGAGCGGGCTTTTAAATCACCTAAAATAGAGTGGATCTGGAATAGCACCGTTCAAAAGATCAATGGTGATGAAATTGTGGAATCGATCACTTTGAAAAACATCAAAACCGGAGAGGAAAGCGATCTTCCGGTCAATGGAGTATTTATTTATATTGGTACGGTTCCTAAAACCGATCTGGTTAAAGACGTTCTGGAGCTCAATCCCCAGGGCTATATAATAACCGATGAGAAAATGGCCACTAACATTGAAGGTGTTTTTGCGGCCGGTGATGTGCGGGACAAGTATCTGCGGCAGGTAGTTACCGCGGTCGCAGATGGTAGTATTGCCGCAGTTGCTGCCCAAAGATATATCCAAGACCGGGAACTGTGGGAGAAGGAGGTCATGAATTCCACAAAACCAGTAGTGGTGGTCTATTATGATCCCACTGATATGAAGGGAACCGAAGAGGCTGGCCTGGTCGATCAATTCCTAAATGAAAACCCGGGTAAGTTTAATCTGGTAAAGGTGGACGCTACCCGTAATGAACTGGTGAAAAACCGTTATCAAATCAAGGAGGAAGATTTGCCCCTGGTACAATTATTTGTTGACGGGAAAGTTGATACTACTCTCAATACAATAAGCAAAACAAGCTTAAGGGGATTACTTAAGTAATAAGGGAAAAGGAGGAAAATACATGCTGGAGGTAACGAAAGACAATTTTGACCAGGAAGTATTGCAATCCGATCAAGTGGTTTTGGTAGATTGGTGGGGACCGAAATGTGAACACTGTCTGGAACTTATGCCGGACATCAAGGATTTGGCTGAAAAGTATCGAGGGAAGATGAAATTTTGCTCGGTCAATGTCTCTGGTAATCGCCGCTTAGCTATTAGTCACAAAGTTCTGGGATTGCCAGCCATATTATTCTTTAGTCAGGGAGAAAAAATAGATGAATTATCTGGCCAGGAAATAACTATCGAAGATATTGAAGCCAAGGTAATGCAGCACATCAAATAGCAAACGGGAGGTATTAATGTGAAGCTGGAACTAGGCAATATCATGGTCAAAGACGTAGTATTCGGTGAGCAGACCCAAGTGGTAGACGGGATTGTTCATGTAAATAAAGGTGAATTAATGACTGCTATCGCTGATGAGCGTCTGATATGTCGTGATATCCATATAGTCAAACCAGGTGATTCGGTGCGTCTGTGCCCGGTCAAAGATGTCCTGGAGCCACGGGTAAAAGTGGCAGGCCCTGGCAGTGTTTTCCCAGGTTTCTCCGACCAGCTTACCGTGGTAGGAGAAGGCCGTACCCATGTATTAAAAGGTATGACAGTCATCACCGTGGGAAATATCGTGGGATTTCAGGAGGGCATCATTGATATGAGCGGCCCGGGAGCTGAGTATACCCCCTTCGCCCAGACCATCAACCTGGTTATCGATTGTAATAAGGCTGATGGCATCAAGCAGCATGAACATGAGGAAGCAATCCGTATGGTCGGACTTAAAGCCACCCGTTATATTGCTGAGGCTGCCCGCCACGTGGTTCCCGATGAAATACTGACCTATGAGACCAAACCGATACCGGAGCAACTTCAGGAATATCCTGACTTGCCCAGGGTAGCCTATGTATATATGTTACAAACCCAGGGTCTTTTGCATGATACTTATGTTTATGGAGTGGATGCCAAAAAAATCTTACCGACCTTTATGTTTCCTACTGAGGTTATGGATGGAGCAATTGTCAGCGGCAACTGTGTTTCGGCCTGTGATAAAAACACTACTTACCATCACTTAAACAATCCTGTTATCCATGATCTTTACCTTCATCATGGACAAGATCTTAACTTCGTTGGAGTGGTCATTACCAATGAAAACGTCACTCTGGCTGATAAAGAGCGCAGTTCCAATCTCTGTGCTAAGCTGGTTCAGTTATTGGGAGCTGATGGTGTCATTATCAGTGAGGAGGGATTTGGTAATCCGGACACTGATTTGATCATGAATTGCAAAAAAATCGAACAATTAGGCATAAAGACAGTTCTCATTACCGACGAATATGCAGGTCAAGACGGTGGTTCACAGTCACTGGCTGACGCAGATCAGCTGGCGGATGCGGTGATCAGCGCCGGGAATGCTAATCAGATCATTGTCCTGCCGGCTATGGACAAAGTGATCGGCTTTGATGAGGCAGCCAATATCATCGCGGGAGGATTTGCCAATTCCCTGAAGGAAGATGGCTCGATCGAAGTGGAGATACAGTCCATAATAGGAGCTACTAATGAATTGGGATTCAA
>DBRE01000072.1:11030-13065 GCA_002305535.1 Syntrophomonas sp. UBA1376 | reverse complement strand
ATGACCGACTCGTCGGTCGGAGTTGGTATCGGAATAAAAATCTATAGATAACTGGGAGGGACACCGGTGAAAACCAGACGTAAGAGTACATATTGGGGACTGATCGTAGTATTGATGGCGGCTTTGTTGGTCGGCGGATGCGGTCAAACTGAAGAGGCTGTCAAGGAAACGGAAATCAGTGTTAATACAGCGCAGGCTACGGAGCGTAATATTGCCAAGAGCGTGCGCTATGCGGGAACGGTAAGGGGACAGAATGAGGTCTATCTTATCGCCAAAGTACCTGCTCGAGTGACAGGTATCCATGTTAACCCCGGGGATAAGGTATCTCAGGGACAGACATTGATAACCTTGGACAGCAGCGATTATCAGGCTGCAGTAGCCCAGGCTCAGGCCGGGGTCAAAGCAGCGACCCTGCAATTGGAGAATGCCCGCTTAGGCTTGGAGCGTACCGAGAAACTTCATGCGGCAGGAGCGGCTTCCCAGCTGCAGTTGGAACAGGCCCAAAGTGCCTATGATGGGGCCCTGGTGGGGGTGGAAACAGCCAATGCTGGCCTGGCCATGGCTTCACAACAAATCGGCTATTGTAACCTGACTTCTCCTATCAACGGAGTAGTGGGATCTATCAACCTGTCTTTGGGGGACACGGCTAACCCCTCTTCACCTGCTGCTGTTATCAGCGAAACTTCCCAGTTGGAAATAGAAGTGATGGTCAGTGAAAATGAAATCAGCTTTGTGGAAGTGGGCAGTCCGGTGGATGTTTACGTGCGGGCCGTCAGTGATAAAGCCATAGAAGGTCAGGTGGCTAGTGCTGCTACAGTGCCGGATCCACTTAAACGCAATTATGGTGTCAAAATCCGCCTGGACAATCCCGAAGGCCAGATCAAATCGGGTATGTTCGCGGAAGTGGTGGTTAATACCATCAACAAGGATAATGCGGTATGTGTGCCCACCAATGCGATAGTTCCCAAGGGAGCGCGCTCGGTGGTTTATGTGGTTGATGAAGAAAACCGGGCCCGGGAGCGGGAAGTGGAAATCGGTATTGAAAATACCACCTATGTTGAAATCATCAAAGGTGTCTCTGTGGGGGAAGAGGTCATAACCAAGGGCAGTACACTGGTGGCGGAAGGCACCCTGGTGCGGGTGATAACCGGGGGGGCTAACTAATGAGCATGATTAAACTGGCCGTCAAGCGACCGGTCACTATGATCATACTGGTATCGGTCATCCTGATTCTGGGCTTTTTCACTTACAACAAATTGACCGTAGATCTATTGCCGGATATGGAACTGCCGGTCGCCGTGGTCATGACCACTTACGGTGGTGTAGGCCCGGAAGAGGTGGAGTCTGGGGTCACGGAACTGCTGGAAAGTGCGCTAACTATGGTGAGCAATGTTGATACTATGCAGTCTATCTCTTCGGCAGGGCAGTCCACTATCATTATGCAGTTCAAGTGGGGCACTGACATGGATGCCGCTGCTATTGAGATCAAGGATAGTATAGGTTTTGTGGAGGGCTTTCTGCCCAGTGGGGCGGAAGACCCTATGATTATAAAAATGGATCCCACCATGATGCCTATTATACAAATGGGTGTCAGCGGTCAAGATCTGGCTCAGGTGCAGGAAATTGCCGAAGAGGTGATCGAACCGCGTCTGTCCCGTATTCCGGAAATAGCCTCAGTGATAATCACCGGGGGGCAGGAACGAGAAGTTAAAGTGGAAATTGACCCGGTGCGCCTGGAAAATTACGGACTGACCCTTTCTCAGGTGGCCCAGGTCTTGCAAATGGAAAACTTCAATATGTCTTCCGGAAAAGTGACTCAGGGCACCCGGGAATACTATGTGCGCAACATGCAGCAGTTTGAGTCGGTGGAAGATATTCGCAATGTGGCCATTTTGACAGCTACCGGCTTGAATCTGCGTCTGGGCGATGTTGCTACCGTTACCGATGGTTACAAGGAGATGGAGCAGTATACCCGAGTCAACCATCAACAGGCGGTGGGTATTCACCTGATGAAGCAGACCGATGCCAACACGGT
>DBRE01000072.1:10742-10952 GCA_002305535.1 Syntrophomonas sp. UBA1376 | reverse complement strand
ATGTTGGTGCTGTTCCTGTTTTTACGGAATATGCGCAGCACCCTGATCATTTTTACGGCTATCCCTCTGTCCATTATCTCCACTTTTATTCTCATGTATTTTTATGGTGCCACCTTAAATCTTATAACCATGGGGGGACTGGCCCTGGGGATAGGACGTATAGTCGATGATTCTATTGTGGTATTTGAAAACATATATCGACACCGAAGC
>DBRE01000072.1:9095-10672 GCA_002305535.1 Syntrophomonas sp. UBA1376 | reverse complement strand
GCCATTTTATGTTCATTGCTGGTAGCTTTGACGCTTATACCATTGATGGCGTCCCGCCTCTTAACAGATAAATCTATGCAGATGACCCAAGCGGGTAGTGGCCGCATCTACAATGTCACCAAGAAATTTGCCGATGGGATGGATAACCTAGGGGAACGCTACAAGGTACTCTTGCAGGCGTGCCTGAACCATCGTCGCCGGGTGGTCATCATAGTTACTCTATTGATGGTAGCTGCGATAGCTGCCATGCCCCTGATGGGAGCTGAGTTCCTCCCGGCTACTGACTCCGGGGAAATATCCGTTACCGTCGAAACTGACAAGGGAACTACTTTAGATGATACTGATAAAATCATCACTGAGATGGAAAGACGGTTGCTGGATATCGAGGAAGTTGATCTGGTCTTCACCAGTGTTGGCTCAGCGGGAACTATGATGATGAGCACTGGTGGCGGCGGAACCAATAGTGGTACCTTTTATGTAAAACTGTGTCCCAAGAGTGAACGGCAACGGGATGTCAATAACGTGGCCGAGGCTATCCGCCAGGAACTAGCTGGTTTGGCTGGCACCAAATTCGCTGTTTCGGTAATGGATTCCACTAGTATGATGGGCGGCAGCACTTCTCCCGTGGTGGTGCAGATCAGCGGTGACGATCTGGATATGCTGCGAGAAATTTCTACCGAAGTGGCTGATATAGTGCGGTCTACCCCGGGTACTCGCGAAGTGACTTCCTCTATGACTGATGGTAATCCGGAGATGCATATCCGCATAGATCGCGCCCGGGCGGCTACCTACGGCTTGACTCCCATGCAGGTAGCCAGTGAGATAAAAAATGCTATGGATGGCACCGTAGCTACCCGCTATAAGGTGGATGGTCAAGAAATAGATGTGAAAGTGGGCTATACTTCCGAAGGACACGATGATGTGGATTATTTAACTAACTTGACTATTCTGACCCCACAAGGAGCAGTGGTTAAACTTTCCCAGATCGCTACCTTTGAACTGGCTCAGGGACCAATCCAGATCACTCGTGAAGATCAGGTGCGTAAGGCCGAAGTCAGCGCCGATCTGCTTAATCGTGACCTGAACAGTGTTATGACTGATATTCAGGCCGAAGTTGCCAAGATGAACCTGCCCGCCGGCTACTATATTACCTTTGGCGGGGAGAATCAGGAAATGATGGAGAGCTTCGCTAGTTTGGGAGTAGCATTGTTATTGGCTATACTGCTGGTTTATGCGGTTATGGCGGTACAGTATGAATCCTTCTTCAATCCCTTTGTTATCATGTTCTCCATCCCCACCTGTATTATCGGGGTGGTTTTCGGATTACTGATAACTGGCCGCAGCTTCAGTATAACCGCTTTTATCGGGGTCATTATGCTGGTGGGTATAGCTGTAGCCAACGCTATAGTCTATGTTGACTATTTGAAGCGACTGCGAGATGGAGGTATGGAGCGCAATGAGGCTATTGTGGAAGCAGGGCGAGTGCGCTTACGGCCGATATTGATGACTGCCTTTGCTACTATTCTGGCTATGTTGCCTATGGCGATTGGCTTCGGCGAGGGCGCTGAACTTATTGC
>DBRE01000072.1:7562-9079 GCA_002305535.1 Syntrophomonas sp. UBA1376 | reverse complement strand
CTGGTCGCCCGCTTCAACAAAGGCGACGATGCCCAGGGGCCGGATATGAGCGTGTCCTGATTTGAGGGAAGGCGCAAGTAAGGGGACGGTTCTTCGACTTGCGCGGAACCCGGAGCGAAAACTTAAGTTTCCGCTACAGAGAATGAGATTGCCGCGCCCCCTACGGGGGCTCGCAATGACAAAGCCATCTTTCGTGTCATCGCACCCTGCGGGTACTCCTGATGTTCACTGACGCTCACTCTTAATGTTGCGAAGAGCGTAGCGACGTGGCGATCTCAAAAGTAAGCCGTGACTAGATGTTAATATCGTCTTTATCATTCTTCAGGAGGTACGGGGAGTGAATGAGGTTCAAAAACCGGGAGGAAAGAGGCCGATCATTATTGAAGCGGCTGTGCAGGTTTTCTCGGAAAAAGGTTATCACAATGCCCGCATCGAAGAAGTTGCGGTGGCAGCTGGAATAGGTAAGGGTACCGTCTATGAATATTTCGACAGCAAACTGCACCTATTTCAGGCGGTGATGGAAAATTCTGTAGAATTGTATTACGATAGTATTATCCCGGTAGAAGGTACCACTCTTTCTTTTGAAGAAAGGCTGCGCCGACTGATTGAGAGCCATGTGCGCTTCTGTCAGGCTAATCGGGAATTGACCCGCATTGTTTTCTGGGATACCGAAATTATGGATAGTGAACTGAAAGATTGGTTCCTATCTTTACGTAAGGAAAAAGAGGATCAGTTGACCGAGGTTATTCGTCAGTCCATACATAAAGGTGAACTGCGCCAATTTGATCCCTATTTAATGACCGTAATGCTGGGGGGGATAATAACCTCCCTGTGGGGGCCTATTACTCTAGACAACTGGAGCATAGACGCAGCGGAACTAGCTTCCTCCATAACCGACATGATAATGCAGGGCGTATCGGCATAAGGGTGGCGATCTCTAACGAGGACTTACGGTTTGAGCTTNNAGCTTTGAGATTGCCGCGTCGCTTCGCTCCTCGCAATGACAAAGACGATACCTTGGTGTCATTGCGAGCGTAGCGAAGCAATCTCAAACGGAGACTACAGATATGCAAAAGACCTATTATGTTTACATACTTACCAATAAAGTAAACACAGTCCTATATACTGGCGTAACTAGCGATCTGCAAAGAAGAGTCTATGAACACAAACACAAATTAGTGGATGGATTCACAAAAAAATACAAAGTAGATAAACTGGTTTATTTTGAAGTTGGAAACGACATATATACTGCTATAACCCGAGAGAAACAGATCAAAGCTGGTTCTAGGCAGAGAAAAATAGACCTGATAAATGCTTCTAATAAAGAATGGCGAGATCTATATTACGATTTGTGAAGAAAAGAGATTGCCGCGTCGCTTCGCTCCTCGCAATGACAAAAGCCATCTTGTGTGTCATCGCACCCTAACGGGCACTACTTATTATAGTCCCTACGGGAAAAGGAATTAGGTTGCGAGCGCAGCGTGGCGATCTCCAACGAGGACTTACGGTTTGAGCTT
>DBRE01000072.1:2322-7450 GCA_002305535.1 Syntrophomonas sp. UBA1376 | reverse complement strand
CGCTTTGCTCCTCGCAATGACAGGTTCGAAGCCATCTCCAACGGAGACTTACGGTTTGACATAGAGATTGGCGCGTCGCTTCGCTCCTTGCAATGACAGACCCAGAAGCCATCTTTTATGTCATTGCGAGCGTAGCGAAGCAATCTCGTAGAAATAAACCTATTTTTTTATTACCATTCGGCAGGTATTATAATGACCTTTTATAAACACATAACTACTACACTGCTTATTATCATATTTATTGCAATGGCACCGGGTGTTGCCCTGGGCTTCTCTGATACTCGTGCTCACTGGGCGCGCCCGCAAATCGATCATCTCAAGAGTCGGGAATTGTTGTCTGGATATCCAGACGGTACCTATCGCCCCGATGCTTTTGTGTCCCGAGAAGAATTTGTAACTCTGGTAATCAAAGCCCTAAATAAGGAATCGGAAGCTCGGCAGTTGGAAAAAGGCCAGGGCTTTTTTAGCGATACTCACCAGCGCTGGTCGCGGGGGTTTGTTGACTTGGCCCAGGAGTTAGACATCACTGCTGGTGATGGTATGGGCAACTTTCATCCTCAGCGCATTGTAACCCGCCAAGAAGCGGTGACCCTGCTGGTCAATGCTCTTCACAACGGGGAAGAGCTTACCGACGANNTGCCATACAGGACTGGGCTCGCGCTTCAGTGACCTATGCTCACCAACGGGGTATTATCAAAGGCTTTCCGGACGCTACTTTTCGCCCCAGGGAGCCGGTCACCAGAGCTCAGGTGGCGGTCATGCTGGAGCAGTTTTTGGATCTACAGGGTAAGAAATACCATATAGCAGGCACTTTAACTAGTATTAATCTGCCTCTGCGTCAGGCTGTAATTGAAATTTATGGCCAGTCGCACAGTTTTGAACTGGACGAAAACCTGGTGGTCTATGGACAGAACTCGCCCGAACCTCTGACCGAAATAATTATTCCCTCCTCGGGATACTTTGACCTGAATCCCCAGGGCAAACTGGCTTATGCCTATCTGGTGAGCGATCTCCCCGACTCTCTACTGGAAATCGCCACTAGCCGACTTATCCCATCCCCGGCGCAGCCCAACGGTTCTGTCAGGACCGCCTCGACTTTGGTTCAATTAGCAGATGAGACCGATAAAGATATGGCGCAAACTTCACTGAATAATCCTGGAACTAGTTTGGATAACACTCGTGAGGCTATGCGGATCTACGAGTTTGTTGAAGAAAGCGGCGCTACCGGATTAGGGCAATTGGTGGCGGTGATAGATAGTGGGATTGATCCAGGGCATCCCGACCTGCAGACTACGGTGGATGGATACTCCACTCTGGTTGACTTTATCGATCTTACTGATGATGGTAAAGTCGATCTTTCTCGGATCGGTACATCTGTTAATGGTTCATTCCAGGCGGATGGTCAGAATGTAAACGTAAAAGGAATATTCAATGCTTCTGATGAATTTCGCTATGGATTTATAGATGCTTCTGTTATGCCCGCTTCTTTTCGGGAAGGCCTGCTTACCAATCGGATCTTGGTAGTGGCTGCTGCCAGCCAGTATTGGTATATTTACGATACCATATATATCGATACCGACGGTGATGGCGATATAACCGATGAGAAACCCTTAAAACGCTATACCAGCGGAGAATATACGGGCATAATCGGTGCGGGGGATAAACGGCTCAATGTAGTTGTCACGGAGATATCCAATGATCCATTCTACGTGAAGCTGGGTTTTGATGGTTTGGGACATGGCACGGAAGTGGCTGGTGTCGTAGCTGCCAACGGTGAAGTGGAAGGCATAGCCCCGGGTGCCCAGCTACTGGGCATTAAAATATTAAATCGTTTAGGGCAAGCCAGCATACCTGTACTGCAGGAGGCCCTGGAAGTGGCGGGACAACGGGGAGCCCGGGTGGCGGTAGTCAGTCTGGGGCAATACCAGCTCAGCAACCGGGATCATGATAAGCTGACCGCTACCGCCGAGTTGATGTGGAAGAAATACCAGATGATCATCTGTATGGCTGCCGGCAATAATGGGCCGGGCATTAATACGGTCACACGTTCCTCAGCTCTGTGCAATGTGATCAGTGTGGGCGCTTATGCTACTCCGCAGATGTGGTATCGGGATTATGGCTGGATGGTGGAAGAGCCCACCCTGTGGTATTTTAGTTCGGTGGGGCCTTCAGCCGATGGATTGCTGGCACCAACCGTGATAGCACCGGGTAATGCCATTTCTACCTACCCTTTGTGGGGGGATTCCATATATCGACTGGAAGAAGGAACCAGTATGGCTGCACCCCATGTAGCCGGTGCGGTAGCCTTATTATTGGATGTGGCTGCTCACCAGTTGTACCAGAACGACACCCTGGCAGTTTATCAGGCTCTGATCAGTGGAGCTGTTCCCCTGGACAATTTACAGCCGGTGGAACAGGGATTTGGCGCGGTAAACATGATGAGGGCCTGGCAGGAATTAAAAGATATGAAGGACTCTTTTACCGCTTATGAAGTGAGTCAGTATACACCTGGGTTCGGTTATGGGCAGGGCCTCTACTCACGGGGAATGGTGCCGAGCCAAATGTCGGTGCAGATTAAGAATACCAGTACCACTGGCCGCCAGCTAGCGGTGGGGGGGCTGTCCGATTGGATCCAGCCCAGCCAATACTGGCTGCAGATACCGGCCGGCAGTGAGCGCCGTATAAATATCGCGTATCAGGGATTGGATGAGCCGGGGTTGTACAGCGAGTTTCTGGTAGCTGATGATATGGATACTCCCGGAACCGATTTGAATATCCTGCAAACTGTTATTGTGCCCCACGATCTGGCTAGTCTGCCTCAGGATACTCTTACACAAACTTCCAACCTGCCCGCTGGTCAGTTTAAGCGTTATTTCCTGCAGGTGCCGGAAGGCAGTGGTCAGCTGCAACTGAAGCTGGATGTAGGCCAAAAGGGCCGAGCGCGCATGCATGTTATCTCTCCCTGGGGATGGCAGGAAGTGAGCAGCTATGCTGGGGTAGGCGAGACCATGGTGCGTGAGCAAGCCAGCCTGACCTTTGATAAACCGGCAGCGGGAGTATGGGAAGTGGTCGTCTACAGTTCCTCTACCCTAAGTACCTTTGATTTGAAACAGACCAACTACAAGTTGGAGGCGTCTTTGAAAGATGTAACTGCGGTGGCCCAGAAAAAACCGATCGACCGCTATCTGATCACGGCGGTGCCTTCATCCTATCAGGAAGAAGGCCAGCTTACTGTTACTCTGCATTTTTGGCACTACAATACCAAAGTTCCCGCCGCTGGAGTGGTAATGATCAACAACCGTCTCTACGAACTGGAACAGGGCACCGTCACCCTAACCCTCCCCCTCAGTTCCACCCCCATCCCCTTACACATCTCCTGGTAGAATGCAAGAGGGGACGGTTCTTTCTGTCATTTTGCGTAAACTAATCATTGTCGCTTAATACCTTTTTGAAATGACAGAAAGAACCGTCCCCTCTTGCATTCCTTTGACTTGCGGTTGGTAATAGCTACGGGTAGGGTTTGCTATAGGTAACTGGTAGCGGAAACTGCAAAGATAAAAAGGGCCTTGTGCGTATAGTTAAATAATGGTAAAATGCACCTTAGAGACTGCTCCTGGATTAATAAAGCAGGCCGAGAGGTGCATTTATGCTATTAATGGAAAAAATCAAAAACGCATTCAAGAAAAGTGGAGGAATACTAAAGACGTCGGAACTTAAGGAGTTGGGATTATCTAGTCGACAAATAAAAAGGTTGACAGATGAAGGTAGGATATCAAAAATCAAACGAGGATTCTATGAATTAGCAGATTATATCCCTAAAGAAGAGGTTCTCATAGCACGGTTGTTTCCCAAAGCGGTTATCTTTCTTGAAAGTGCATTGCTGCATTACGAGTATACAGATAGAATACCGCCGGCATTGCAAATAGCGGTCGACAAATATAGTAAAACTACTCAGTATGATATTGATTATCCAACCATAGAGCCTCACTACTTGAGCCCTAAGTTAATAGAAGTTGGGGTAGATACAATTGAAGTAGAAGGCGCCAAGGTAAGAATATATGATCGAGACCGAACCATATGTGATGTTTTGCGTTATGAAAAGAAACTGGAGCGAGAGGTATTCAGCCAATCAATTCAGAGATATGTAAAAGATCCAGAGAAAAATGTGAGAAAACTATTGGAATATGCCGAACTACTTAATGTAAAAAACAAAGTGCAGACATATATAGGGGTGTGGTTGTAATGGCTAATATTGCTGCATCAGTTTTGGCGAGGTTAAAAGACAAAGCAAGAGAGCAAAGCATCCCACATCAACAAATGATAAATCTATTCTGCCAAGAAGAATTCATTCGAAGGCTTTCAGAATCAGATTATAAAAACAATCTTATTCTTAAAGGGGGCTTTCTTTTATATTCGATTAGTGGATTTATTTCGAGACCAACCGTTGATGCAGATTATCTCCTAACAAACCATTCCAATAACATAGAGGCGATAAAGAAACTTGTTGATGAAGTTATTTCTTTGCCTAGTAAAAATGACTTTGTAGGTTTCGAGATAAGAAGTGTAGAGGTAATTAGTGAGATTAAAAAGTATCACGGTATCAGGGTAAACCTTGTGGGAACTATTGAAAGAACCCAGACACCTTTTCGTATCGATTTTGGAGTTGGAGATGTTATTGTCCCAGCTGTTGTTGAAAGAAGCTTACCGGTATTGCTCCCGGATTTTGAAAGTCCTGTGGTGTTGACCTATTCCTTAGAGTCTACAGTGGCAGAGAAATTGGATGCCATTATATCTTTAATGGAAGCTACCAGCCGAATGAAAGATTTTTACGACATATACTATTTGGCAACGACTTTTGATTTCGATGGGAGAAACCTTCAAAAAGCAATCTTTGAAACGTTATCTAATCGAGGGACGCCGTATGAAGAGGATTCTGTGGCTGTTCTCACAAGACTTGTTAAGGATATGGAAATTCAAAAAAGGTGGAATAACTTCTGTAAGAAGGTATTGAAATATGAACCTGATTTCACAGACATAGTTAACGTTATCATTGACTTCGCCTCGCCGCCATATCAATCAATGATTGAGGGAGAGAAATTCTTCAAGAACTGGAGCTATAAAGATAGGA
>DBRE01000072.1:1601-2317 GCA_002305535.1 Syntrophomonas sp. UBA1376 | reverse complement strand
ACGTTAGAGATCGCCACGTCGCTACGCTGCCTCGCAACCTATGAGATAATTCCCGAAGGGATTGTAATCAGTAGTGCCCGTTAGGGTGCGATGACACTAGAAAGCTGTCATTGCCCCCTACGGGGACTAATGATGTTTGCTAAAGCTCACTATTAAGGTTGCTGTAAAAATACCTCTCACCTAAGCAGTAGCGGAAACTTTAGTTTCCGATGGGAGGCTAAAGCCTCCCCTACACCCAAGGAAGAGTTTATCTACAAAACTCTAGCAAAAGTTTTGGGACTTATTCAGTAGTCTCGGATCGTCCTCTGACTTGCGCGTGTCCCCGCTGGCCTTCATTCTTGCTGCTTTGACTTGCGGTTGGTAATAGTTTACTATGAGGCTAAACGACTATTGGTTATAATGCCAAAAGGAGGATAAGCCATGGAGGCAGCCTTGGTCAATAAGGCCCGTGAGCTGTTGAATGCTAATTATATCTCTACCACTTTGAGTACGGTGGATCGGGATTACAACTGCAATATTGCGGTCATCTCGGTTTTGGAGATGATCGACGACAAGACTATAATCTGTGCGCGCTTTGGGGCGGAGCGGACTTACGCTAATCTGCAAGAGACCGGCCAGGGCGTATTCCTGGTTCTCTTGACTGATAATGAGAAGACCAAGGATGGGATCCGGGTGTATGTGAAGTTGGTAGATGACCAACAGGAAGGCCCCTACTA
>DBRE01000072.1:444-1594 GCA_002305535.1 Syntrophomonas sp. UBA1376 | reverse complement strand
ATTCTGCCGGTGTCAATGCTGAGCAAATAAGCGCAAGTTAGGGGACGGTCCTTCAACTTGCGCTTTCAACGAAGCTCAGGTTAATATGTGGAAGAATTTCTTTAAAACGCAAGTTGAAGGACCGTCCCCTAACTTGCGCGGAATACAACAGTATTGCATATCCTAAGATAGAAGAAGTTGGGAGTTAAGGAAGGGTTTTTAAGGAGGCTATCATGCATCTTGGCAAAGTACTGGTAGTATTCGGCACTCGGCCGGAAGCGATAAAAATGGCACCGGTCATCAGGGAGTTGAAAAAGGTTCAGGATATTGAAACAGTGGTGGCAGTAACAGCTCAGCATAGGGAAATGCTAGATCAGGTATTGAAGCTGTTTGATATCAAGACTGATTATGACCTGGATCTAATGAAAGAACAGCAAGATCTGTTCAGTATCACTACCGGAGTTCTGAACGGTCTTAAAGAGATACTGGAAAAGGAAAAACCGCATCTGGTTTTGGTTCACGGTGACACCACCACTACCTTTGCCGCTGCCCTGGCGGCCTTTTATAAGCGCATCCCAGTTGGTCATGTGGAAGCTGGGCTGCGCACCCGCAATAAATATTCTCCTTATCCGGAAGAGATCAACCGCACTCTGGCAGGACGGATCACCGAGCTACACTTTGCTCCGACGGATACCGCCCGCGATAATCTGCTGGCGGAGTCTACGGCGACCTTCAAGATCTGGGTCACGGGCAACACGGTGATCGATGCTCTGCTGGAGACGGTGCAACCAGAGTATACTTTTGGCCAGGAACTGCAGGGCATAGACTTCGATCGGCGTATTATCCTGGTTACCACCCATCGCCGCGAAAACTGGGGCAGCAGTATGCGTAATATTTATCAGGCTTTGATAGATATAGTTAATGAGTTTCCAGATGTGGAAGTGGTTTTCCCGGTTCACCGCAACCCAGTGGTACGGGATATAGCGGAGGAAATGCTGAAGGGCAGAGAGAGGTTCCATTTGATCGACCCTCTGGATTACGAACCCTTTGCCAACCTGATGAATCGCTGCTATATGGTGATGACTGATTCCGGAGGCATGCAGGAGGAAGCGCCGTCGTTGGGCAAACCGGTGCTGGTTTTACGAGATACCACCGAGCGTCCGGAAGCTTT
>DBRE01000072.1:0-349 GCA_002305535.1 Syntrophomonas sp. UBA1376 | reverse complement strand
GGGGCTCAGTGATGGATGCAAGAGGGGAACAAGATCCTTCGGTCGTTCCTCCCTCAGGATGACAATTGTAGGGGGCGATGCCCACATCGCCCCGCACTTGCGTATACCAGATATGGTGCAAATGCCTAGCCAAACCATGTTCATATGATGACATTGAGGATTCCCGGGAAAACGGGACGATGTGGGCATCGTCCCCTACACCTGGATCAGGCGTATTATATTTCAGCCTCTCAGGGAGACTATTAGGGTAGTAATGTCTGCCTGGGAGGATCATGATGGAGTATGCAAATGTTCTTATCAGAACTGTTTTGGCCTTTGTCACTCTCTTTGTGGTAGCGAGACTGCTGGG
>DBRE01000024.1:7846-8061 GCA_002305535.1 Syntrophomonas sp. UBA1376 | reverse complement strand
AGCATGATGAAGCCTGCACACTGGCTGTGGACAACTTTGGGGATAACTTTATTGCTGCTGTTAGGGGTGGCTGGGTTTAATGCCTGGATCGATCCTCTGTGGCTCTTCGACCATGCTCATCCCTATAACTCCATTCAGGCGGGTTTTAATGAGCGGCAGCAAAAGACCAACCATCTCACCTTTACCAAGCAGCAGTATTCTTCCCTGGTGCTGGG
>DBRE01000024.1:2048-7830 GCA_002305535.1 Syntrophomonas sp. UBA1376 | reverse complement strand
AATTATGCTGTCAACAATATGCTACCTTACGAATATGCCGATTATATTGATTATGCCGTACAGTGCAATGGGCAAGATTTTGAGGTCATCTACATCGGGTTGGACTTCTATACCACTAATCGCAATCTGACCTTGCCCAATCGCTTCGAAGATCCCTCATTCTATATTCAGGCCGCCAACAAATTCGGTTATCGCTTTTGGAATCTGCTTTCTTTCGATGCCCTGGAGTACTCCTGGCAGAATCTGCAGTCCTCCCAGGCAGGGCTACCCATCAACTTTGCCTATGATCGCCACAATGTAAAGACGCTGCAGCCCACCACTCCTGAAGAAAAGGAGCAGCGCATCGCCGCTAATCTCGATTGGTATGGAAGAGAAGCCTATGGTGGTGATTATGAGTACGCCGACATCACAACCATTCTGACCACGTTAAAAGAACGCTACCCCAACACGGAGTTTGTCCTGTTTACCACCCCCATCGCGGAACCGCTCTACCAGGAAATGATCAAGGCTGGCCGCCAGGGTGACTTCCAGCGTTGGCTGCGCGAATGTGCTCAGGTGTTTGGCCAGATATATGATTTTACTACGCCTAATTCAGTTACTCGTGACCTGGAGTACTTTTATGATGCCAGTCATGTTTATCCGGCGGTAGGAACCTGGATGGCTCATCGGGTATCGGGAGTCGAGGATCCCACTATTCCTGAAGATTTCGGCAGGGTGGTAAAAGCCGCCCCCTTACCCTGAAAAACCGGGTTGGCGAATAGTTAACCAAGTGCTAAAATAATGGTTAACTATTCTGCAAGGAGTCCATTGAAATGACGATTTCTACCCGGGAACTAAGCCGGGCTGCTCTGTTTACTGCCCTGATGTGTGCTCTGACCATTGTGGTGCGTATAGTTCAGCCGGTGGTGGTCATTCCTTTCAGTTTGCAGCCCCTGATCATGATGATGGCAGCCATTTTGTTGTCTCCGCAAGCAGTTTTCCTAAGCATGCTGGCCTATTTACTGCTTGGGCTGATCGGGATGCCGGTTTTCTCGGTGCCTCCCTATGGAGGGCCGGCCTATGTGTTGGTACCCAGCTTTGGCTTTTTGCTGGCTTTCCCCTTGGCAGGATGGGTGCAGTCCCACCTCATAAGGAATTTATCTCTGCTCAATCTGCTATTTGCCGGTTTGGCTGGGATAGTAGTATACTACTTCATCGGCTTGCCCTATATGTATTTGATTTTGAATTACTACCTGGGACATACTGTTAATATCATGCAGATATTAAAAATAGGCTTTATACCGTTTATAATATTTGATGTGATCAAGCTGGCAGCCGCCATCTGGTTAAGCGGGGAAGTGGGCAGGAGATTGAACCTGAAAAGAGAATTTTAGCAAACAGGCTTGCTGTGAAAGCTTTCGCGATGACAAAAAAAACGACTATATTGTCATTGCTGTGAAAATGGCTCCCGCTGTGTCATCGCGAGCGAAGCGCGGCGATCTCTACCACCATCTACGCTTTTAGCTTCGAGATTGCCACGCGCTACGCGCTCGCAACCTAAGACTAATTCCCGAAGGGACGGCAATCAGTGGTACCCGCAGGGTGCAATGACAGTCTTATGGAAGTTTTTCATTCATCGTGGCCTGTTCTTCAGGTGATAATTACTGAGAACGGATTGGCATTTACCATAGAGCTAGCAAATGAATCGGCGCAATCCTGATGGGATGAGGAGGGACTCTATGATACTGGTTTTCGATGTAGGTAACAGCAACATAGTAGCAGGCGTTCTCAAAGAAGGTAAACTGATCAACCACTGGCGATTACGCACTGATAATATGCGTACCAGTGATGAGTACGGGATGCACATGATGTCCTTGTTTAAGTACCACCATTTGGATATGGCTGATATAAAGGCGGTAGTCATTTCATCAGTGGTGCCCAGCCTGAATATAGAGCTGGAAGGGATGAGCGAGACCTATTTTCACTGCAAACCGTTGGTGGTAGGACCGGGTGTCAAAACTGGATTAGCCTTAAAATATGAAAACCCCCGCGAAGTAGGAGCCGACCGGGTAGTAAATGCAGTGGCCGCTTATCATAAGTACGGAGGGCCTCTGATAATTGTCGATTTCGGCACGGCCACCACCTTCTGTGTGGTGAATGCCAAAGGGGAGTATTTGGGTGGGGCTATTGCGCCTGGCATTCGTATATCTACGGATGCCCTGGTGGCCCGGGCCGCCAAACTGCCTCGCGTGGAGTTGGTCAAACCCCGCAGTATCATCGGCCGCAACACAGTAGCCAGTATGCAATCGGGCATCATGTATGGTTTCGTGGGGCAGGTGGAAGGTATCATAACTCGCATGAAAAAAGAAATCGAAGGCGAGCCCAAGGTGATCGCCACCGGGGGGCTGGCCAAGACCATTGCCCAGGAAACCGATGCCATTGATGTGGTAGATGACTATCTTACTCTGGATGGATTGAGAATAATTTATGAGATAAATCGAGGGCAGAATGCTTAAAATAGGAACAGTTTTGATTCCCAACCGGGTCTTTTCCGCGCCCATGGCGGGCGTCACTGACAAAGCTTTTCGCCAGATAATCCGGTCCTGCGGGGCCGGATTAGTTTATACGGAAATGATCAGTGACATGGGCCTGGTATATGGCCAGGAACGCACCCATAGAATGCTGGATCTCCAGGGAGAAGAGCATCCCCTGGCCGTGCAGATTTTTGGCAGTGAGGCCGAACCCATGGCTCGGGGAGCCCAGCTGGTAGAAAAGCAGGGGGCCGATATCATCGATATTAACATGGGCTGCCCCACTCCCAAAATCGTTAAAAATGGAGAAGGATCAGCATTGATGCTCAATATTCCCCGGGCTAGACAGATAATTCGCTCCATAGTTCAGGTCGTCCAGGTGCCGGTAACGGTAAAGATGCGGCTAGGCTGGGCCCCGGATCAGATCAATTACCTGGAGCTGGCCGAAGCAGCCCAGGAAGAAGGAGCTGCCGCGGTGACCCTGCATGCGCGTACCCGGGATCAGTTTTATGCAGGGCAAGCCCAGTGGGATCATATTGCCCGGCTCAAGCAGCATATGAAGATACCTGTGATCGGCAATGGTGACATCTGGACTGCACAGGATGCCCGGCGAATGATGGCAGAGACCGGATGTGATGCAGTCATGCTAGGCCGGGGTATAATGGGCAATCCATTGCTGATCAGCCAAACGGTGGCCTTGTTGGAAAGAGGGGAAGAACTCCCCTTGCCTACAATGGAAGAGAGACTGACTCTGGCAGCTCACCACCTGGATCTGGCCTGCCAATACAAAGGAGAAGCGGTGGCCACTCGGGAAATGCGCAAACATTTCTCCTGGTATCTCAAAGGAATGCGCGGCGCGGCCCGCCTACGCGAACAAATCAACCAAGCCACCACCCGCCAAAAGCTCCTGGACATCCTCAACCAAATCAAGGCGTAGAGCGCAAGTAGGGGGACGAATGCAAGAGGGGACGGTTCTTTCTGTCATTTGCATAAGGCAATAGCTTGGTAATAACAGCTACTTGAAATGACAGAAAGAACCGTCCCCTCTTGCATCCGAGCTATTTTAGATGTCATCCTGAGGGAGAGGAACGACCGAAGGATCTTTCCCCCTGGCACCAGTAAAGATTCTTCGGCTACGCCTCAGAATTTGCACGGCTATAAACCCACCACGATGAATGAAAATACTTCCTTGGGTGTAGGGGAGGCTTTAGCCTCCCATCGGAAGCTAAAGCTTCCGCTACTGCTTAGGTGAGAGGTACCCGAAGGGTGAAGTCCCCGAAGGGGGCAATGACACGTTACCTTTTTTCCCAGAATCTTAACTCGAACCAAAAGTGCTGAAAGGTGGGTAGGGGGCGATGCCCACATCGCCCCGCGCCGTCTCAACCACGCCCACCCTTATACAACACATTTTCTTGTCAGCTTTTCACTGAGGTGGTAAAATAGGTTCATAAATTTGTGTACAAGATTGTGCTCAAGAGGTGGGTATGGATTTTTATCGTATTCAGGACAAAATGATCAGTTGGCAGAAAATCGAGAAAACCCTGCAAAAGGCCCTGACTATGCGGGTGCGCGGATTTTCTCAGCAGGAGGTGGCCGATCGGCTGCAGATCGACCGAACCTTTATTTCCCGACTGGAAGGGATCGGCGAACTGCGTAAGGGGCAATCTATAGCTTTTGTAGGATTCCCCATTGCCAACAAGGATGAGATCCGGGAACTGTTGGAAAGCGAAGGCTGTGACTTCATTTTAATTATGGATGAACAGGAACGGCAGGATTTTATTAACCAGCGCACTGGTAAGCAAATGCTGGACGATTTGATGGATTTGACCGCGCAAGTGCGTTCCTACGACACCGTGATCTGTGTGGGTTCAGATCAACGCTTGAAGATGTTCGAGGGGATCCTGGATGGGCAGGTAGCATCTATCATAATTGGCTCCTCACCCATTACCGAGGACAAATGGGTAGATCCCCAGCAAATCCGTAAAATATTACGCTCCATTAAAAACGCCCGGGAATAGAACGGGTACAAAAGCCTTAAGGGAGGGTTCGACTTGAAGCATATTGTCAGTGTCAGCCTGGGCTCCTCAAAGCGTGATCACGCTTTTGAGACTGATTTCATGGGAGAGCGATTCCAGATTGAACGCATTGGTACCGATGGTGATTGGGATAAAGCTATCCAACTGATTCGGGATTTGGATGGAAAAATCGATGCTTTTGGTATGGGAGGCATCGACCTGTACATCCGCATTGCCGGCAAACCCTATATTATCAAAGACGCCAAACGATTGGTGGCTGAGGCCAAAAAGACTCCCATGTTGGATGGCAGCGGCTTAAAGAACACCCTGGAGCGCAAATGCATCCTGGATGTACAGCGCGAGGGCATATTGGATTTAAAGGGCAGGAAAGTGCTTATGGTCTGCGGGGTGGATCGCTTCGGTATGGCGGAGGCCTTTGAAGAAGTGGGTGCCCGCTTGACCCTGGGGGATTTCATTTATACGCTGGGTCTACCTATGCCCTTACATTCCCTGAAAACCCTGGCCTTTTTCGGCCGTATAGCCGCACCTTTTGTGGTGAATATGTCCTTCGACAAATTATATCCCACTGGTAGCAACCAGGAAGTCATAATTCCCAAGCATTCCAAATATTATTATGATGCAGAGGTGCTGGCCGGTGATTTTCTCTATATCCGCCGCTATTTGCCCGAAAAACTAAACGGCCAGGTGATAATCACCAATACCACCACCCCGGATGATATGAAAATGCTGAAAGAACGCGGTATCAGCAAAGTCATCACCACCACACCCGATATGGGGGGGCGTTCCTTTGGCACTAATGTGATCGAAGCTTTGATGGTCACCTTGATGGGGCGGCCTATCGATCAGATCGGCGCAGACGACTACTACGCTATGCTGAAAGAACTGGATTTTAAACCGGGTGTGGTAGACCTGGAGAAGCTGGATGCTTGACCTGGATTTCGCATATTTTGATCTCCAAACCAGTGACCGCAAGGGGCTGACCGGCAGGAAGTACTTCCTGGACAGGCTGGCCCCTTTACTTTATGCGCCGCGCATTGCCAGGCTGATCGAGGTTCCGCAGTTGGGGGTCGGCTGCCATATCCATATACCCATAGGAGTCGGCAACATGAATAGCCTGGCTGAGTCCGGTCAGCAACGTTTTTTGGAGAAAACTGAACAGATATTGCATGATACCAAAATCACTAACTTAAGTGCTGACCGCTCTTTGCGTCCCTTTTGGCCAGATCTGGGCCAATA
>DBRE01000024.1:0-2020 GCA_002305535.1 Syntrophomonas sp. UBA1376 | reverse complement strand
GGAGATATCAGCAACTATGGTGATTTGTTGGAGGCATTGATAGTTTTTGAAGTTCCTATCTCCGTGCAGTCCTTGAAACCGACTGATTATGAGGTGATGACCTACCGCCTTCTGTA
Organism: Syntrophomonas sp. UBA1376; assembly: GCA_002305535.1. Taxonomy (GTDB): domain Bacteria; phylum Bacillota; class Syntrophomonadia; order Syntrophomonadales; family Syntrophomonadaceae; genus DTU018. Next base: position 1,904 of record DBRE01000024.1, on the reverse strand, counting down.
CGAGCGGGGCTGTGCCATAAGCAACAGCTATGTGAACCCACAAGATTGGGGCCTAGGCGATCTTATCCTGGTCTTTGATGGAGCAGCGGCAGGTGTCATTGCTGCGGCGCCAGGGCAATTTTTGCTTCGGTTGACTAATAGCAGTCGTGGGCTGGCACCCGAACTGGAAGACCATTTGGAACAAAGTGGTATGGATGGACAGTTAGGAATCATGGCGCCCATTCTGGAAAGCTGTATAAAGGTGAAGGCAGGAATTGTCCCGGCTCATGGAGAACATGATACGCTGGGACTTACGCCATTTATAACTCTCCAGCGAGCGGGGGAAGAAATAGGAGTATGGGACATCTTCCTTGACAAGGCCTTATAAGGTATTTATAATACCTTAAAGAATTGACAGAGCGTCCTAGGGGTTAGGATAAGAATTACTGCGAAGCGAGCTCGGCCTCGCTTTTGAAGTTCTAATGATAGGAGCGATCACATGACCGAAGGTAAAGAGGTTTTACTGACTAAAGAGGGTCTCGAAAAGCTGGAGAGCGAACTGGAGCATCTTAAGTCAGTGAGACGGGAAGAAGTGGCCGATCGAATCAAACAAGCCATAGCTTTTGGAGATATAACCGAGAACTCCGAATATGAAGACGCCAAAAACGAACAGGCTTTCATCGAAGGCCGCATTATTACACTGGAAAAGACCCTTAAGAATGCTCGCCTGATGGAAGAGGCAGAGATTCGAACCGATGTGGTCTCTCTAGGTTCCAAAGTGACCCTCAAAGAAATGAAATCCGGACGCGAGATCCAAGTTACTCTGGTATCATCCGTAGAATGTAAACTCAAAGATGGCAAAATATCCAATGAATCCCCGGTAGGCAAGGCTGTTATGGGTAAAAAGGTAAATGCCACCGTAACCGTCCAAGCCCCCGCCGGCCCTATCAAGTATAAGATCATTAAAGTAGAAAGATAACGTGTAGGGGGCGATGCCCACATCGCCCCGCAGGTTCGTTGATCAGAAATGTCATCCTGAGGGAGAAAGGTGCAAGTGGGGACGGTTCTTTCTTGCACGTCCCCGTGAAAAATGTGGATAAACGAGGCATATCAGACGTGAAAGAAAGAACCGTCCCCACTTGCACCTCACTCCTGTAGGCACTATCGGTAAATACTCTAGTCGTGATTAACTTCAAGTTTACATACATCATTCTGCCACTATTCAAATGAGGGACCTACCAGTCGCCTCAATATTTTTTATGAGGAAGTGTAAATCAATGAGCGATCATGCTACACCGCCCAACGAGCCGAGTTTAAGCGAATTGAAAAAGGTGCGCCTGGAAAAACTGCAGGAACTCCAGGAGAGCGGGATCGACCCTTTCGGAACTCGCTTTGAACGCGATGCCACCGCCCAAAAAATAACCGATGAATTCACTGTTCTGGAAGGCCATACCGTGCGTCTGGCCGGACGCATCATGTCCAAACGCCGTCACGGTAAAGCCGGTTTTGCTGACTTACAGGACTTGACCGGCAGCATTCAGCTATATTTCCGTAAAGAAGACGTGGGCGAAGAGGCCTACGAGCTATTCAAAAAGCTGGATATAGGCGACATCTTGGGAATCGAAGGAGAAGTTTTCCGCACCCAAAAAGGAGAAATAAGTGTCCATGTGCGGCATTTTGAGTACCTGTCCAAATCGCTCAGCCCCTTGCCGGAGAAATGGCACGGCCTCAAGGATGTAGAACTGCGTTATCGGCAACGCTATGTTGATCTGATCGTTAACCCAGAGGTGCGCAGCGTTTTCGTTAAGCGCAGCCGTATCATAAAAGAGATGCGCAACTATCTGGATAACCAGGGATTTTTAGAGGTAGAGACCCCTATGATGCATCCTATCCCCGGTGGCGCTACCGCCCGGCCCTTTGTTACT
>DBRE01000015.1:8190-8986 GCA_002305535.1 Syntrophomonas sp. UBA1376 | reverse complement strand
GCCTTCCCCATCTATGGCACTGGAAGCAGTCATCCGGATATTGCTGTATATGCCGCTTAAGAGGGTATCGCCGCTAAGCAAGCCGCTCCGGGCTCTTTCCTCCCATTTTTCTATATCGGATTCTTTCATATCTGCTTTTTGTTCATCAGTAAGAGGAGGATAATCCCGATATCTTTTCTCGGTTAACTTCCCGTTGATCTTCTCCATTACCGAATTGTAGTTTTCAACGAAGGCCTTGATCTTGTCCACAATAGCATCCAGGTCACTTTCCACCGCCAAGTTGACGGTAGCACCCGGATCAGCCTTTTTGAGATTGAAATTTATATTGTTGAAAGTAAATTGGTTGGAGGCAAACTCGATATCCATGCCTCCGTTAAATGTGATGATGGCATTTTGTCCGGAGCCGGAAGAAACATTCTGTAAAAACGACACATCGCTNNTTTTTGTCGGTATCGTAGGTAGCCTTAACATTGGTCTGATCAGCGACTTCATTTATTTTGGCAGCTATAACAGCCACGCTGTCACCTGCACTGAGTGATATCTGCACCCCATTTAGCTTAAAACTGCCCCCGGCAACTAATTTGTCATCCACAATGCCGGTATCACTGGTATAATTGGACTCCTGAGTGATTCCGCTGGCCAGCTGCTTGACAACTATCTCGAATCTACCTTCCACGGCATTGGCGTTGGCAGTAGCCTGTAGTAAGGTTTCATCTGAGGAAGTGGTCTTCTTGCCCAGAAAAGAGCCTTGTAGCTGCAGGTCAAAAGCCGAATTGCGCAGAGCCAGGAGTTTGGT
>DBRE01000015.1:1281-8076 GCA_002305535.1 Syntrophomonas sp. UBA1376 | reverse complement strand
TTAGACGCTGATTTACGCAGATTTTTATGATTCTTTATGATTTTTTATTTTATTTGTCAGGGCTTTTTTCTTCTTAACAAATCTGCGTTAATCTGCGTCAAAATTAGAAGCCTTCGCAAGTCAGGGGACGGTCCTTCAACTTGCGCGATCCTTACGAGTTACGCCTCGTCTTTTTTATCAGCTTGCTTGCTTAGTTCAGTCAACTGGCGCAGCTTGATTTGTAATCCTTCGCTTTGCTGGGCTTGCTGGTTTTCGGCAGCTATTTGGTCGAAAACCTCTTGGCGGTGGATGGCTACCTCCCGGGGTGCATTGACACCGATACGCACTGTATCTCCTTGAATTTCCACCACTGTTATTTCTATATTATCTCCTATGATTATGCTCTGTCCCTTTTTGCGACTCAGTACCAGCATAAGCTATTTCCCCTCCCCGGCTGCAACGTTTTTATGTATCCCGGGGAAAATATACTCTTTAGTAGTATAATCGGAATCTGTCGGTATAAACTGAAGTCCTAAATTAGTTCGCGTATTGACCACCACCGGTGCCAGCAAATTAGCGGTAGTATGACGGAAGTCTTCCGGTATAGTTAAAATAGCCATCAGGGCAACATCCTCCGGCCCATTTACCTCTAATAGCTTACACTCCTGCTCTCCCAAATCGATCTGATAGTCGGGGAAGAATTGAAAAGGATTGCACACTATCAGGCACAGCTGCTCATTCTGAAGAGACTGCATGTAAAAGAAGGTTCCGTCTTCATCAAAGGGCAGAAATACAAACTGCTGCTGGTCTTCGAAAGCTGGCAGTCCTTGGGGAAAGCGAATTATTTGCTTCTCTTCTACTTCAATAGTGCCCATGTATTTGGTTTGTATTTCCATTTTATTAACCTCCGTTGCGTAAGTCAGGGACGATGTTTTTGACGCAGATTTACGCAGATTATTATGATTTTTGCTTTTTATTTTTTTCTGCGTTATCTCGGAGATATTCTCCGAGTCTTCCTTCTACTACTTCCTTCTACCGGAAACTGAAGTTTCCGCTCCGAGTTATCCGCGGAGACTGAAGTCTCCGCTACGGGGGAAGCATTATCTCTTTTATCGTAGAGGAGACTTTAGTCTCCGTTCCTGGCGGTGCTAGTGCTTTGTTGTCGGAAACTGAAGTTTCCGCTACGTGGGGGTAGAGGAGACTTCAGTCTCCGTTTCTGTATACGGGGTAGGGGGCGTTCAGGCTATTCTATCTACTTTGCTATCTATCCAATCGATCTTTAGATAATTTTGCTGGCGGATATATATGTTTACTTGGCCTCTTTGGAAGTTGCCTTCGGTTTTATTCTGGTGAAGTGTTCCTTTTACGGTTCCCCGTTGAAAGTTAAATTCTACCGGATAAGTATCCGCCCACACCCGGGGCGGTTGCTTGGGGATCGCGGTGACATTAAAATCCGCTGTCTCCCCTAGATCTTGCATGGCTAGATCTATAAGGCTGTAATTATTTTCAATTCTCCCTAGCGAATCCCCTTCCATGGCTAATCTCGCTATTCCCTGGAAAGAATCGGACCAGCCCTGGGAGGCATAATAAGCCGCAAAAGCAGCCGGGGTTCGTTTGTTCATGTCGGCAAAGCACTGGGTTTGGTCAATGTGCAGAACCGGGCGAGGTGAATGGATCTCTAACTGCGGTTTCTCGATCTGCAGTTCCAACTGGGGTTTCACCAACGGTGGCTGCAATAGCGGCCGGGTGGATTCGATCCCGATCAATGCCAGTTGCGATGTCATCTGCAGCTGCATGATTTCACCTCTATCTTAGAAAATCCACCAGGCTGGGCTGAATTATTCTTGCTCCGGCTGCCAATGAAGCTCTGTATACGCTTTCTTGCATCTTTAGATTCATTATGACTTCAGCAATATCAGCGTCCTCATTCTGAGACAACAGGCTGGTATAGGAAATCTGAGTGGAATCCAGCCGGCTCTGCTGCAGTTCCAGCCGATTGACCTTAGCTCCAATGGTAGAACGAGCTGTCAAAAGGTTGTCAATAAACTTATCGGCAGTAGTAAGTGCCGCGTTCACAGCATCAAGATCACCGGTTTCAATATCACTGACCAGCCCCCGGCAAAAATCTATCACCCCGGGGTCAGAACCATTACCGACAAAAAAGTTGTTCATGCTGCTATCAGTCAAGTTGATAGTCAGTTTGACACCTACCCCGATCTCCAATTGCAGTGCCTCATTATTTCCAGTCCACTTAAAGGTATCGGGATCTGAGTCTTCTTGGCAAGGTTGCTGGGTAACATTGGTGCCAGCGAAAATATATTTGCTTCCGTAGCTGGTATTAGCCACTATGGTTATCTGATCAGTCAGTTCCTTGATCTCATCGGCAATCGCCTTACGAGCACTGTCATCATTGGTACCATTAGCAGCATTTACCGCTAGCTCCCGTATCCTCTGCATGATGGCAGTCAAATTATCTAGTGCTGCATCGGTGGTCTCCATAAAATTGATGCCTTCATTGATATTAGCCAGGTATTGTTCACCTTCCACCAGGTTGGTGCGCAGGCGCAATGATTTGACCAGGCCAGCCGGGTTATCGGAGGGCAGGTTGATCTTACGGCCGGTAGCCAGCTGCCGCTGGTATTTATCCATGTTAGTATAATTGTTGTTCAAATTATACTTTAGTTCATTTATCAGCATACCGTTAGTTATGCGTATCATCTAATCTACCTCCCTACCAGACCCATGCGGTTCACAATCACTTCTATGGCTTCATCAATGGTAGTAATAAACCGCGAAGCGGCATTATAGGCATGTTGGAACTTGATCATATTGGTCATTTCTTCGTCCAAAGATACCCCTGACACGGATTGGCGCTTGTTTTCCAATTCATTGAGCAAGGTATCCTGATTTTTGACCATGCGCAATGACTCCTGGGACATAACCCCTACCTGGGCGCAAACGGATCGCCAGAAATCATCGGTGGTGGCTTTATTTACTACCTTATCATTGTCATCGGGAGCTTGCGTGGTAAGATTGTTGCCTGCCGTCAAAAAGTCCTGTATTGCAAAAGTTTCGGTGGAGTAGAACACCAGCTGGCGGCCTTCAGTGCGAACATTTAGAGCCAAACCTTCATTATCTAAGGCCTGCTGAATGGCATCCGCTAATTCATTCAGGTCAGCATAAGCTTCTTGTGGTGGGTCTACACTACTGGGCTGAGGAATGGTTATAGGAGGAACCCCATCCACATAAAAAGTGATTTCGGCGTCGTACGGGAAAGTAACTGTTAGATCGCCGCTACTAGCCGTATACTGCTGTATATTATAATCATGCTTCAACTGGGCGATCATTAAAGCCACCGCCCCATCCCCGAAATTGGTTTCTATACCACCTTCCCAGGTATGGTAGCGGGCTGCGGCAATATTCTTAGGATCATCGGCGATCTGCTGATCCACTTGCATCATTTGCGCCCAGTTTCCATCAGCTGGTTCGGTAAAAAAATTCATACCATCTGGGAAAGCGCTTTGATTATTAAGGCTGAAACCGCCCCGGTGGATCTCATTGGTACGTAGTATTATAGTTTTAGCCAGCTGATTCAAGTCTTCGATCATATTTGGGATAATTTCAGCGTAAACGGAAGGGGATTTATCCAGTTCCGTTGCTCCCCGGGCATCCAACAAGCCTCGCAATTCTCCACCGTTAACGTTGACAGCTGTCTTGGTATCTGCCCACGCCACCTGGTGCATTCCACGTTTATCAGTAACCGTATCCATAACTGCAAAATTCTTGCCCTGCACCAGGGGACGGCCCCCCAGTTGTACCGAAACCATGCCGTTGTGATCGTAGTTGACCGTTACATCGGCAATTCGGCTCAACTCGTCAATCAGCAAATCCCGCTTGTCCAGCAGGTCATTAGGTTGTTTGCCGGCAATAGTTATGGATAGTATCTGCTGATTCAAATCAGCCATCTGTTGGGCGATGGAATTGATTTCATCCACCTTGACCCGCACAAAGGCATTAACATCCTCGCGCAGTTCGGTAAGCTGCTGATAAGTATGATTAAACGCATCAGCCAGAGCAGCACCGCGCTGGGCCACTACCGCTCGCACCGACTCACTTTCCGGATGAGCGGATAGATCCTGCCAGGATTCCCAGAACTGATCCATTACGGTACGCAGTCCGTCATTAGATGGCTCATTAAGGATGACCTCGATTTTGGCCAGAGTATCCTGTATGGCGCTCCAGTAGCCGGTAGTTTTATTCTCATTGCGAATCTGCCCATCGAGAAAAGCATCCCGCAACCGTTCCAGATAAGCTACTTCCACCCCGGTACCGAGCTGACCTATCCCAGAATTACTAGTTAAATTAGGCGTGTAGTGGGGACGAGTAGTGACCAGGGTGGGTGATTGGCGAGTATAGCCAACTGTATTGGCATTAGCTATATTGTGTCCGGTGACACTCAAAGCGGTCTGATGGGTCATTATCGACCGTTTACCAATTTCCATGCTCAAAAAATTCGACATAAATGCATCCTCGCTTTATTTAGGCCCGGGTATCCAGCAGGTTGATCTGGCGGCCTGATTTCTCATCCACTGGGCTACCTTTGTCAGAATAAGTACCAGCAATATCCCCATTTAATATGGCCTGCACACTTTCTATATATTGAAGCGATTGCTCAATTAACTCATTATTGTGGTTATTAATTGCTTTGAGGCGAGTCAGATTGTAACTCAGCCGATTAATAGTTTCTTCAAACTCCCCTTGGAGCTGCGGATACTCCCGCCCCGCCCACTCCACCATTTCTAGAGCAGTGCAATCATGGACACCAAGTTGCTGCTGTAGCTTAAAACGCTGGCTTTCCAGCTTTTCCAAGTTGGTCACCAGCCCGGCCTCTTTTTGAATAAGGCTGTCCAGTTCCTTGAGTTGGCCAACTATGATAGCATGCTGTTTTTGTTCGCCCAAATCGAAAATCTGGTCGAGGGTCTGATTCTGCTTATCCATCACCTGGATAAATTCGCGGAGTATCGCTTCCATCTCTTCACCTCTTAAATCAGGCGGTCAACAATAGCTCTTTCGATCATCTTTTCCGCTACTTCGTCTTCATTCACGGTATAAGTGCCGGCAGAGATCCGCTCCTGCAAATCCCTCACTTTATCAAGGCGAATGTCATCGGACTGCCTGATAGCCTGCATAGCCTTCTGTTTAATGCGGCTTTCGTCGGAAATGGCCAGAGCATCCTTTTTGATTGATTGGGTGCCAGGCGTGGAATCAACGCGATTGATTTTTTTATTCTTGCCATACACCTGCAACAGGTTTTGTACCTGTGCCTTAGAAATTATCATTTCATCTCACCTCATCTATTTAGGCACACTATGGTTCTGTTGATTAGTTTCGTAAAAAAAGAAGGAGTTCTTCACTCCCTCTACGAGCGTTCTTATTGATTTATCTCACTNNAGCGCAAGTTGGGGACGGTCCTTCGACTTGCGTTTTAGCGGAATCTATATTGTGGACTTGAAGAGCTTTCATAAAAGCGCAAGTCGGAGGACCGTCCCCAACTTGCGTTGCCCCCTGCCCCTTTTCCCTGGCTGTGTATTTATTCTCGGGTGTGCATTCGATCGCCCCGTGACTTTTTCTCTTCGGTAGCAGACCGTTGTGAGGTTGGCGAAATTGCCCCCTTTAGCTGGGAATCCAGGTCACGCAGACAGTTGCTGCAGTATTTGCCACCATCAATGCGAGTACCACAGCGCATGCACTCCAGTATCTCAGCAAAACCCTTGCTCTGCAAGCGACCATCCCGTAAAAACTGTAGAATTATTTCCTCTTCGACTCCGGTTTCTTCGGCAACCTCGAAAACCGTGGCACCAGGGTGATCACGAACATACTTGCGCACGATCATGTACTGTTCTTCTTCCTCTTCCCGACAACGGGAACAGACCGCCCTGCCCTGCTGGTAGGCAAATAACCGGCCACATACAGAGCAATTCCTTAAATTCGCCATCTGATGCTCCCTCCGTCTCTAATATCCTTTACCAGTAGCCCAAGTGATTACCTTTACCTTACCGGCACCATGGTCAAGCAGGGTGCGAGCACACTCTCGACTAGTCGAGCCAGTAGTAAAAACATCGTCCACTAGCAAGATATTTTTTCCTTTTATGCAGTCTGCATTCTTAACAGCAAAAGCCTGGAGTAGGTTTTTCTCACGTTCTTCCCGCGAACATTCCCGCTGAGACGGTGTCTCCTTCACTCTCACCAGCAAGTTGCAATACATTTTGAGCTTGAGCTCTTTGCTTATCTGACAGCCTAACACTTCGGTCTGATTGAAACCCCGCTGTTTAATGCTGGCGCGGGTCGACGGAACCGGGATGATCATATCAATAGGCCAAAAGCGCGGTTCATTTTTAACTACTTCGGCCATCATCTTTCCCATGCGATATGCTAAGTGCTTTCGCCCCATAAACTTCAAAACCTTTATGGCTATGCGGTACGGCTCCTCGTAAGGCCCCACAGCTCGAGACAACTCAAAGGGAGGAGTACGATTCTTACAATCCTTGCAGAGGGAAGAACCGCAGTCTTCCGCTAAATACTTACCGCATCGATCACAAATCATATGAACATGCTGTAATTCTATCAATTTATCATCACATGACGGACACCACGGTTGCCTAGTGCTATACATACCAGGCTGCTGACAGATACAGCACATCCGCTGCGGAAACAACAAGTCCATCAATAAGTTAACCATATCCCCCACCCCTACTTACCATTTAATTATATTAGATATGGCAATATCTATCTAGCCATACTATAGAAAGATCCTGC
>DBRE01000015.1:1095-1240 GCA_002305535.1 Syntrophomonas sp. UBA1376 | reverse complement strand
GGGACGGTTCTTTCTGTCATTTCATGTTATATATTTGGACGGCAAATCTACGCAGCAACCTCAATTGCAACCGAAGGGAACTTAGGTAGTCTCCGCAACCTTATAATGTGAGCGGTGCGAACATCAGGAGTACCCGAAGGGTGAA
>DBRE01000015.1:0-1006 GCA_002305535.1 Syntrophomonas sp. UBA1376 | reverse complement strand
ACCAACCAGATCCCAAATCCCAAGGTTTTTAGAAAAATAACCACAAAAGAACCCCCTCCTGGCCTGTCAGTATATAAATATGCTAGAAGGAGGTTGCTTGATTACCTGTAATGATTGGCTTTAGTCATCTGTCACAATGTTGTTTTTGAGGGCATACACGGCCGCTTGGGTGCGGTCTTTCACGCCCAGTTTGCGAAAAATACTGGTGAGGTGGTTTTTTACGGTTTTTTCGCTGATAAACATGGAATCGGCCATTTCCTTGTTGGAATGTCCCTTGACCAGACAAGTGAGCACATCTCGCTCCCGTTTGGTCAGGCGCACGGTGTCCTTTTTGCGGTCAGTGCGGGTCAATTCACGCACTAGGCGACTAGCCACCCGCGGGTGGATCACTACTTCACCATTCATAACTCTATAAATGGTATCTATCAACTCACTGCCGGCAACATCCTTTAACACATAGGCAGACACGCCGGCTCTAACCATCTCGATCACTTCTTCGTCTTCGTAAATAGTTAGGGCGATCACACGTATCGAGGGCATTTCCCGTTTGATGACCTTGGTGGCCACTATTCCATCGGTGCCTGGCATATTAACGTCCATCAAAACCACGTCCGGCCGAAGCTTGCGCACCATATTGATGGCCCCTTGGCCATCGCCGACTTCAGTTAATACTTCAATATTGGGATCAAGTTCCAACAAACGCCGCAGTCCTTCTCTTACCAAGGCGTGGTCATCGGCTATGATCACCTTTACTTTGTCCATGGTCTGCCTCCCCTTCTAATGGAACCTTTATAATAATCTGCGCGCCCTCTCCCGGCCGAGAAAAAATCTCTAATTCTCCTCCAAAGATCTTAACCCGCTCTTGCATACCTACGATTCCATAACTCTCTCGCTGCTGCCTGATCTCTCCGAAATCGAATCCCTTGCCTTCATCCTTTATCACCAGGGTCAGATGGGAACCGTTATCTTCAAACTTCACTAATGCTTTGTTGACTCCCGCGTGTTT
>DBRE01000097.1 GCA_002305535.1 Syntrophomonas sp. UBA1376 | reverse complement strand
GAAGTTTGTTAACCGGGGTATGGAGAACATTCTTAAAAACTGGAACAAAGCAGTAAAAAAAGGAACTCGCACCGATGAGGAAATTGACCAGATCAAACTTAGGCTGACGGGCACCACCAATTACGACAACCTAAAGGACTGCCAGTTAATAATTGAAGCGGTAGTAGAAAAAATGAGTATCAAAAAAGAGCTGTTTGGCAAATTGGATAGAATTTGCCCAGCGGATACGATATTTGCCAGTAACACCTCAGCTTTAAGTATAACAGAACTTGCAGCGTCCACCAGTCGGCCAACCACCGTGATCGGAGTACATTTCTTTAATCCGGTACCGGCTATGAAACTGGTGGAACTGATTCCGGGTGCTGAAACTACAGCGAAAACAGTAGCTACTATGAAAGAATTCTGTAACACCATTGGCAAGGAAGCTATTCCGGTAAAAGAATCACCGGGTTTTATAGTGAATCGATTGCTTATTCCTTATATCAATGAGGCGGCCATCCTGTTTGACCAGGGAGTTGCTTCCGCTGCTGAGATCGATCAGGCTATGAAATTGGGAGCCAATATGCCTATGGGCCCACTAGCTTTGGCTGATTTGATAGGTATAGATGTATGCCTCATGATCATGGAATACTTCTTCAATGAAATGGCAGATTCCAAGTATCGTCCAGCACTGTCATTCAGGCAAAAGGTTCGCGCCGGTCATCTGGGACGCAAGACCGGTAGAGGCTTTTTTGATTACAACTAAGGGATAAGTGAAAGGGAGGGGAGTAAAATATGTCACGTGAAGTTGTATTGGTGGGAGCTTGCCGTACGCCGGTAGGTACTTTTGGGGGAGCTTTGAAGGATGAACCGGTTGTTCAATTAGGCCGCATTGTCATGGAAGAGGTCTTGAGGCGCACCGGGGTATCAGGAGAAATGCTCGATGAAGTCATTTTCGGTTGTGTTTTGCAAGCAGCTCAAGGTCAAAATGTTTGTCGTCAAGCAGCTATTCATGCAGGTATTCCCAACGAAGTTCCGGCATTCACCATCAATAAGGTGTGTGGGTCGGGATTGAGGGCAGTTAGTCTCGCTGCTCAGGTGATTCGTGCTGGTGATGCCGACATAGTTCTGGCTGGTGGCATGGAAAACATGTCCAATGCCCCGTTTGCCCTGGAGAAAGCCCGTTACGGCTACCGAATGAATAATGGTACTCTGGTGGACTGCATGATCCGGGATGGGCTTTGGGAGGCTTTCAACAATTACCATATGGGAATAACCGCTGAAAATGTAGCCGCTCAATGGAATATTAGCCGGGAGGCTCAGGATGAGTTCGCTTTCCGCAGCCAGGAAAGAGCCGCGGAAGCCATCGCTTCAGGACGCTTCAAGGATGAGATCGTTCCAGTCGTTATAAAGAGTAAAAAGGGTGATATTGTCTTCGATACCGATGAACATCCTCGTCGTACTACTTTGGAAAAGATGGCCGGATTAAAACCAGCCTTCAAGAAAGACGGCGGTACAGTCACTGCTGGTAATGCCTCAGGTATCAACGACGGAGCTGCTGCCGTTTTGGTTATGACCCAAGCCAAGGCAGATGAATTAGGTCTGAAACCGATGGCTCGAATCGTTAGTTATGCATCGGGAGGAGTTGACCCAACTATCATGGGAGTGGGACCAATTCCTGCTACTCAGAAAGCGCTGGCTAAGGCAGGATTAACTGTCGACGATTTGGATTTGATCGAGGCTAATGAGGCTTTTGCTTCGCAGTCCATTGCAGTTGGTACTGATTTAGGTTGGGTCGATCACATGGAAAAGGTTAATGTAAATGGCGGAGCTATTGCCATCGGCCATCCCATTGGCGCCTCCGGAGCACGCATATTGGTATCGTTACTCTATGAAATGCAAAAAAGAAAATCCCGGTATGGTTTAGCTACCCTATGTATTGGAGGCGGTATGGGAACTGCATTGATAGTGGAGAGCATTAATAACTAAGGGGGGGCTATAATGGACTTTGGTCTAAACGAGGAGCAGAAACTTTTTAAGCGGACTTTTGCAGACTTTTCAGATGAGGTAGTTGAACCCGGTGCCGCAGAAAGAGATGAAAACGAAGAATTCGATCTGGAATGCTGGAAAAAGATGGCCGATTTAGGCCTGGCCGGATTGATCGTGCCCGAAGAGTATGGCGGAACCGCAGCAGGTGCTCTTATCTACGCCATGGCAGTAGAAGAAATATCCCGTAACTGTGCTTCCATGGGGGTTACCTTGTCAGCTCATACTTCATTGTGCACTTGGCCGATTCTGCATTTGGCCAACGAAGAACAAAAACAGCGTTGGTTACCCCGGCTGGCTTCAGGAGAGAGTCTGGGAGCGCTGGGTTTGACTGAACCCAGTGCGGGGTCTGATGTAGGAGCAACGGCCATGACGGCAGTTCGAGATGGAGATGACTACATATTAAATGGTACCAAAATATTTATCACTAATGGGTACTATGCAGACATATACGTTATCCTGGTTCGTACCGGCGGGAAGGATGAAAAACACGGCAACAGCAGCTATTTCGTAGTGGAAAAGGGCACTCCGGGGTTTACTTTTGGTAAGAAGGAGAAGAAACTAGGGATCCGCTCTTCAGCCACTTATGAACTGGTGTTTGAGGACTGCCGGGTGCCGGCGGCTAATTTGATAGGCAATGAAGGTGACGGCTTTAAACAAACTATGCATGTTCTCAATGGCGGTCGGGTTGGTATTGCTGCCCAGGCTTTGGGTATTGCTGAAGGTGCCTATCGCCATGCGCTAGCATTTGCCTTAGAACGGCAGCAGTTTGGAAAACCCATATTTGCCAATCAAGGCATATCCTTCAAATTGGCCAATATGGCTATGAAGATACAAGCAGCGCGTAATCTGGTTTATGAAGTAGCTTGGCGGGAAGACCAGGGATTATCCTATCAGAGACAAGGCGCATTTGCTAAATGCTTTGCCGGTGACGTAGCTATGGAAGTGACTACCGAAGCAGTACAGGTATTGGGTGGATATGGCTACACTCGTGATTATCCAGTAGAACGTATGTTACGTGATGCCAAGATAACCCAAATATATGAGGGAACCAATGAAATCCAGCGCTTAACTATAGCTAATTGCCTAAGGAAAGGCGACGTCTCTAACTACGAATACTAGAACTTAAAATCTAATCGTTTTTTATTGGTTTTACCAAGGGAAGTGGTGGATTGCGCTGGCAGAAGTCGAAAGTGCCTAGGGGAAAAGTGAAGGGCTGAAACATATTCGGCTTCTGCCAGCAAACCTAATAGAAACCAGGGAGAATTCTCAATGAAGCAAAGCCCCGGTTAAAAGCGAAAACAGTTTTAGGAGGTGCAGTTGGGATAATCTTTAGGACTAATAACCTTTCTCCACAAGCTTTAGAGCTTTCACCATTTCATCGTAATGCCCCTCAAAAAAAACAGCATATCCTCTAACATTGGGATATTCCAATGAAAGCATTTTAATAAAAGTAAAACCAGCTTCCTCCAACAGTTTTCTATCGGTATTGCGGATGGTTCTCACGTGCTGATCCGTTACTTTGTTAGCTTTACAGAAAATATCTTTTCCTTTGGCATTGGAAAGGGCTGTGGCAACCAGGGTACGCATATATTCACTCCTATCTCGAAAACAATCATCTCGATAATAGCATACTAACACTACTGTTCCTAGCTTATCCATTTTAGTGGTGCCTACAGTTTTTATGCGTATACTAAAAGTCGCGGAAAAAACACGGTAGCACTAAATTATACGCAATCAAAACCGAAAACGAGGATCATATATGCTATCACCTGAAAAAATAAAAACCCATCAGAAGAAACTTCTGTTGGGTTTCGGATATGCTGGTAGCCCCAAGGGGAATCGAACCCCTGTCTCCGCCGTGAGAGGGCGGCATCCTAGGCCTCTAGACGATGGGGCCATATGGCAGCCGGACAAGGATTCGAACCCTGGCGAACTGATCCAGAGTCAGTCGTGCTACCACTACACCATCCGGCTGTATCCGGGATTGACCCGGCGAGAATTATTATAATACAGGCCTATATAGTTGTCAAAGGAAAGGTGGTTTTTTTAGTATCTCTTACAGTGCTGCCACAAACTTTTGTGCGGCCTGAATGCGCTGACCGCAGATATTTTGCCCCAAAACGGCCATAACTTCAAAAAGGCCTGGTGTTGAAGTACGCCCAGTTAGTGCTAGTCTTGCAGGGTGAATGAGACTAGCAGCCTTTAGAGACAATGTTTCGGCGCGCTGCCGAAAGGCCACTTCCAAAGAGTGGGCATCAAAGGAAGTGTTTTCAATAATAGACGCCACATGAGTCAATATTTCCGTGGCATTGTCTAGCTTGAAGTATTTATCTATGCCCTTTTGATCATAATTGTTGACCTCTTCAAAAAAATAATCAGCCTGTTCAAAAAACTGATAAACAGTCTTCAAGCGAGGTTGTATCAGTTGTATAACCCGCAAAGCATAGGCATCCTCAGGCTGAGTCCACCAGCCGCGGGATGAAGCTTCTGGAGAGAGCAATTCCAAAATCCTATCTGGAGATGATGTGCCGATGTAGCTGCCATTCATCCAG
This sequence comes from Syntrophomonas sp. UBA1376, assembly GCA_002305535.1. Taxonomy (GTDB): domain Bacteria; phylum Bacillota; class Syntrophomonadia; order Syntrophomonadales; family Syntrophomonadaceae; genus DTU018. The sequence goes on along the minus strand of DBRE01000097.1, from coordinate 2,069 downwards.
GTCAACTTGTCCAGGTCATATACAGCAGCTGAGCGGGTAACATTTTCTAATCGGAATTGTTCCAACAACTCTTGTCGGGAAAGCAATGTGGCTTCCTCACCTGCTGACCATCCCAATAAAGCCAGGTAATTGATCAAAGCCTCGGGTAAATAACCTAAGTCACGGAATTCCTGTACCGAAGTAGCTCCATGCCGTTTAGATAACTTGCTTCGATCAGGTGCTAGTATCATGGAAACATGGGCAAATTGAGGCATTGACCAACCCAATGCATCATATATATGTTTTTGCTTAGGCGTGTTGGAGAGATGTTCCTCAGCCCGGATCACATGCGTGATCTGCATTGTGTGATCATCGATGACCACTGCAAAATTATAAGTAGGCCAGCCATCTGATTTTTGAATAATGATATCGTCTAACAGTCGATTTTCAAAGGCAACCTCGCCCCGCACGAGATCGTGGATCACAGTTGAACCGGATTCGGGTATCCTCAGGCGTACTACGGCAGGCTGGCCACTTTTCAATAAATCTTGAATGTAAGCAGCATCTTTATGCAGGTAGGGGCAGTGATGACGATAGTTCTCCTTCTTTTCAGCTGCTTGGTTTCTTTCATTATCCAAGTCTTCGGCAGTACAGAAGCAGTGGTAAGCATGGCCGCTGGAGAGTAGCTCCGAAATATATTTTTGATAAATCGGCAATCTTTCGCTTTGGCGATAAGGCCCCAGTGACCCGCCTACATCAGGACCTTCATCCCAATCGATACCCAACCACTGTAAACCCTCAATAATACCTGTTGCAGCCTCCTGTGTAGAGCGGCTGAGATCCGTATCTTCTAAACGAAGGACAAAGTTACCTCCTTGGCTACGGGCAAAGAGCCAGTTGAACAATGCAGTGCGGGCGCCGCCAATATGAAGGGCACCAGTTGGACTCGGTGCAAATCGTACTCGTATATTTGGCAATAGTCTCACTCCTCGCTACTAGTCTATACAAACAGTTCCAATTTTCAAAGTCAGCCGAATAGTTTTTCTTGGTGTTCACACTCTGCAAATACTTTACATATATTGTAGCAGTGGAGGTGATTTAAAATGTCCTCACGCTTCAACTTTTCGGCTGCTTTTGCTTTAGTGATTATTATCGGTGTGATAATTTCATTTGTATATGTGGATTTTCGCCTCAAGTCCGCTATCTTGGAAATTGCTAAGTCGAGGGCCCAGGTGATGCAATCGGAGAAGATAAGCCAGATTGTAAATGAGCAAGTGGTTGCCCAGATCAATTATCAGGATATAGTCGATATTCATAAAGATAATCAGGGAAGGATCGTACTTATTCAACCCAATACCATAATACTTAATAAGATTATGACCAATACGGTGACAGAAGTGTCAGCATCATTAAATGCCATGGAAGAACAGAGCCTGGCAATTCCCCTCGGAGAAGTTACCGGCTCTAAAATACTGGCAGGCTATGGTCCGCGCATGAAAGTAAGGATAATCCCGGCGGGACAAGTGCATGTATCAGTGTTAAATAAGTTTGATCAAGCGGGAATCAACCAAACTCGTCATTTAATTTACTTCAACATTGAGAATACTATAAAAGTCGCAGTGCCCTTTTTAGATGAAGAAATTAAGGTTTCGGCGGTAGTACCTTTAGCTGAGACCATAATTGTCGGTTCTGTCCCTGATACTTATGTGGGTTGGAATGGAGACAATGCCGAATTATTATATCCATTACTGCAACGGGATCGATATCAAAATCCCTGAATCGCTCTATTATTGCTTGCTTAGAAAAGAAAATATTATTCCTTGACAGTGTATACACGGCATGTTAATATAAATTCTGCGCTTCAGGGCGACAGCGCATTTGACAGGGTAAATACCGGGTTGACGAGAGCGTCTGACGGTAGTAAGATAGTCAAGCGCGCCGGATTGGTAGCCGCGAAATGGCATAAAATACCGCATTGACTAACGAGCCAAAAGATGTTACGATAATCAATGCGCGCCAAACGGCTCAGTAAGCCAAAGAGCGCCGGTCTTCTAGCAAGAAGACCACAGATCTTGATAAAACAGAACAGC
>DBRE01000106.1 GCA_002305535.1 Syntrophomonas sp. UBA1376 | reverse complement strand
GGAGGAAGAATAATGAAAGCTGTGGCGCTTCTTTCAGGTGGCTTGGACTCTGTAGTCTCCATGTTGTTAGGGCAAAAACAGGTTGAAATAGTCTTAGCCCTAACAGTGAACTATGGACAAAAAGCCGCCCGACAAGAGATCGATGCTTCACAGCGCATTGCCCACAATATGAACATACCTCATCAGGTAATCAACTTACCTTTTATGCAGGATCTTAACTCCGATTTGTTATCACCAAACCAGTCGCCCATAATTAATCCCTGGGTACCTAATCGTAATGGTCTATTCGTAAATCTGGCGGCCTGTTTAGCAGAGAATATAGGAGCACAGATGGTGATCTGCGGTTTCAACCAAGAAGAAGCCAACACTTTTCCGGATAATTCTTCTGCCTTTATTGAGGCCCTGAATCAGGCCTTGTATTACTCGACCCGTAACCATGTTTTTGCCCGATCATTTGTACAAAATATGACTAAGGAAGATATTGCCCGTCAGGCTCTTCATCTTGGCTTGGACTTGGATTCCCTTTGGAGTTGCTATCAGGATGGAGATAAGCCCTGTGGAGTATGTCCATCCTGCGTTACCAATAAAAATGCTTTTCGAAAGGTGGGAGCAAAGTGTTAAAAATCTTAGTGACTGAGAAGCAAATTGAATACACTGGCAAGGAACTGGCCCCGCACTGGATCTACCGAAACTTCGACTTAACTGGTGATGCTGCTGTAGCGTTCATGGGGCCAAGTAATGTTCCGCTGGAGCATATGGTGGATTTATATGATGTTAAAGAAAAGACTCATATTCATTCGCCCCTGATGCTCAACTTTATCATCGAGCACTTTTCTACTGATTTGGAATTGGCTGTCTATCGGCAACGAGCCTTTATTACTTGTATTAAAGAAGAATTGGAATTGTTTGAAATACCAGTAACCCGAATAGGTGATGACCTCTTTGTCAACCGTGGTAAATTGTCGGTTTCGATAGCCACTTGCTCGGTAATATCGACCCTCATTCATGTGGGACTAAATATACGCACGGAAGGAACCCCCATTAAAACTGCCGGGTTAGAAGAAATAGGCATCAAAGACATAAACGCCTTTGCCCAAAAGGTTCTGCGGCGCTATCAGAATGAGTTGGAGCAGATTTATGTGGCCCGCTGCAAAGTAAAGGGAGTTGTCATTGAAAGCTAATCTGGCTGAAGTATTTGAGAGTATACAAGGCGAAGGATTATTGATAGGAACTCGTCAGGTTTTTGTGCGTTTTAGCGGCTGCAACCTCCAATGTAATTTCTGTGATACTGTGGCTAGTCGACACCTAAGTTCATCGTGCCTGATTTATCTTCAACCATGTTCAAAGCATAAAGTCAGGCCAATAAAAAACCCCATCTCCAGTCAACAGCTGTTGCAGGTCATATCTGATTTTACAGCACCTTGGATCAGTTTTACGGGAGGTGAACCACTGTTAGCTAGCGACTATCTTAGCAAGGTAGCGCAGCAGACGCACTCAATGCAGAGGAAAAACCTATTGGAAACCAATGCTACTTTGCCGGAAGAATTAGATATGTGCCTACCTTATTTGGATATGATAAGTATTGACTTTAAGCTTCCCTCAGCCACTGGAAAAGATCTATGGGATCAACATAAGCGTTTCCTGGTTCGATCTAGCGCTAAGTCTTGTTATGTCAAGGTGGTCATAACCCCGGAAACCCGCCGGGAAGAAGTGGATCAAGCTGTTCAGATAATCAGTTCTGTTAGTAAAGATATACCTCTAATCCTGCAGCCGGTGACAGCCAGTATGGACGATGATAGAGCCGACATTGATACCATATTGAATTATCAAACCCGTGCTGCACGTACTCTTACCAATGTTCGGGTACTTCCGCAAATCCATTCCTGCCTGGGGATACCTTAAGAGCAGTAAAGGGCGATTGCTTGTAAATGAACACCGCTTCCACTACAATTAATTGGGAAGGAGAACTACTCATGGATGATCAACAGGGAAAGCTAGTGTTAATTGCTCATAAATCATTCAAGGCTGACCCAGAACTGGTTTACATTGTTGATTTCTTAAATAAAACTCTCAAAGACAAACACATTATGTTCGGCTTGACTAAAGACCGTGACAAAGAAGAAATGACTATTAATATTTACGAATTTTGACGGGGTGGGCTATGAACAAGGAAATCGGGAACTTTATTAAAGAAACTCTTAGCATAATAGTTATCGCGTTTATTCTAGCCATGATTTTGCGAACCTTTGTTATTGAAGGAAGGATCATTCCTAGCGGTTCCATGCTTCCTACCATACAACTGCAGGATCGGGTCATGGTAAATAAATTTATATATTACTTTATCGAACCGCAACGTGGCGATATCGTAGTTCTCGATCCGCCAGAAGTATTGAATACAGATCAGGACTATATCAAGAGAATAATTGCATTGCCAGGAGAACAGGTGGAAATCAAAGACGGTAAGGTTTACATAGATGGGAAAGCTCTTAATGAACCATACCTGTTTGAACCAATAAACTATGAATTTGGGCCGGTGGAAGTACCTGCTAATAGCCTTTTGGTTTTGGGAGATAATCGCAACCACAGCTTTGACAGTCATTACTGGAATGCCTGGTTGACCCTAGATAGGATAAAAGGTAAAGCATTCTTGACCTATTGGCCTATTAATCATATAGGATTGCTGGAGCGGGGTGTTACTTTCCAAGAATGAGAATTTTACTAACCAATGACGATGGGATTCAAGCCAAGGGCATACACAGCTTAATACGGGAGTTAAGTCGTATAGCTGAACTATATCTGGTCGCACCCGATCGGGAGAGAAGCGGAACTGGCCATTCTATCACAGTTTTCGAGCCGATCAAAGCAGTGCCCACCAGTTTATCCGGCGTAAAAAAGGCTTGGATCGTAGGCGGTACTCCGGTTGATTGTGTAAAATTGGCTTTAGCCCGTCTTATTCAAGAAGATGTGGACTTGGTGGTTTCAGGAATAAATCACGGACCGAATCTGGGCACTGACGTGTTATACTCAGGAACCGTGTCAGCAGCAGCAGAAGGTGTTATTATGGGGTGTCCATCTGTAGCTGTCTCACTCAACGCCGAAGATAGCGATATGGACTTTGATACCGCCGCTCGTTTTACGAGACAAATGATCCAACTGGTTTTGAGAGAGGGTATAGAACCAACTACCTTGGTCAACATTAATGTCCCGGCGTTAACAGCAGATAGAATCAAAGGAGTGCGCATTACCCGACTGGGAGTGCGTAATTACGATAACTTATTTGAAGAAAGACGCGACCCCCGTGGCAATACTTATTATTGGATGGGTGGAGGAGTTGTCGAAGAGGATCAGGAACCAGAGAGTGATGTAGCCGCTGTTCAGGAAGGTTACATCAGCATTACTCCTATCCATCTGGATCTGACTGATTACCGACTTATCGAGACCTATCGGAATTCGTTTAGCAAATACCTATCCGGATGGAGAAGTAATAATGATAATAGTGAGCCTGATCATTAATACCCTCATCATTTTTCTGGTTTTGAATATCGGCTATATTAAGAAGAAGCGTGAGGATCCCAATTATCCAGACAAGCCTTTCAGCAAATTAGTCATTTTCCCATTGGCTCTGGGTATTGTCTTCACATTGATTGTGGATGGTTTCAAAGGAGTTATGATATATCAATTGGCATTATTTGCAGCCGCAGCCCTGCTTCTTTACTGGATCTTCTATGTTTTAGCAACCCCCAGGTAGCCAGGAAAAAGTTTTTGCGCCTGACACTAAATTATAGTACCATTTGTACAGTTATGTTTGAACGAGGAGGTTATTAAATGAAGGTTTACCCAAGCGGTAATATTCGGAACGTAGCTCTAGTGGGCCATGGAGGTACAGGGAAAACCTCGCTGGCAGAAGCCATGATCTATAACACTGGAGCCATCAAGCGGATGGGAAAAGTAGATGACGGTAATACTGTCAGCGATAGTCTTCCTGAGGAGATTAAGCGTAAAATTACAATCAGTAGTTCGCTAGTTCCGTGTGAATATAAGGATCATAAAATAAACGTGATCGATACTCCAGGTTATGCCGACTTCTATTTTGAAGTAATGGGTGCTATGCGTGTGGTTGACAGTATGATAGTAGTAATGTCAGCTACTGCTGGAGTCGAAGTTCAGACCGAAGTCGTCTGGGAAGACTTTCCTGATATTCCCAAACTGGCTTTTATAAACAAAATGGATCGCGAAAACGCTAATTTCTATAAGGTTTTAGACCAAATAAAAGAAGCCTTTTCCGATAATATCGTGCCAGTACAACTTCCTATTGGAGCAGAAGATAGTTTTAAGGGCATAGTCGACCTTATTAAAATGAAAGCCTATATTTTCGATGGTTCTGGCCCGGCTAAAGAGCAGGAGATCCCTGCTGACATGATGGATGAGGTGGAAAAGTACAAGGAAGCCCTGATAGAAGCCGCTGCGGAAGCCGATGATGACTTGTTGGCCAAGTATCTGGAAGGGGAAGAGTTGACTGATAGTGAAGTACTGCAAGGTATTAAAGCAGCCTGCTCAAAAGGAACAGCTGTATTTGTTTTCTGCGGCTCTTCCACAGCCAACATTGCTATCACCTCCTTAATGGACTTTATCGTTGATTGCGGTACTACACCAGATGTACATCCATTGGTTGCTGATAAGAACGTGGAAAGCGAACCATTATGTGCACAGGTATATAAGACTATAGCTGACCCTTATATTGGACGCCTCAACATGTTCAGATTGTTTACTGGTCGCCTGAAAGCTGACTCGGTTGTCTATAATTCCACTAAAGAAAAAGAAGAAAAAATTGCTCAAATTTTGATTATGACTGGCAAAGACCAAGCTAGCGTACCTGAGCTGCATGCGGGAGACATCGGCGCCGTTGCTAAATTATCCGCAACCGGAACCGGTGATACTTTTAGTACCAAAGCTGATCCGGTAGTATTAGATGCCATTGAATTCCCCACACCGACCCTCAGTGTAGCTATAGAACCCAAGAGCAAAGGTGACGAGGATAAACTCAGCGGGGCCATACAGCGGATCGTTGAGGAAGACCCGACTATAACCGTTGAAAAGAACCCGGAAACCAAGCAAACGATTTTAACAGGCATGGGAGATACCCATATTGACAACATTATTGAAAAGTTGACCCGTAAGTACGGAGTAGATGTAGTTACCCGTGACATGCGCATACCCTACCGGGAGACTATTCGCGCTACAGTAGAAGTGGAAGGTAAACACAAGAAACAAACCGGCGGGCATGGCCAATATGGTCATGTATGGATCAAATTTGAACCCTATGCAGACGGAGAGTTTGCTTTCGAGGAAAATGTATTCGGCGGATCAGTACCGCGCAACTTCTTCCCCGCAGTAGAAAAGGGCCTGATCGAAGCTATGGACGAAGGCGTTCTGGCTGGTTATAAGGTAACGAATATTAAGGCCACTTTGTATGATGGTTCGTACCATTCGGTGGATTCTTCTGAGATGGCTTTCAAGATGGCTGCTCGCCTTGCTTTTAGGAAAGGTGTGGAGACTGCCAAACCGGCTCTGCTGGAACCTATTATGAATGTGGAAATTTTGGTTCCTGATTCATATATGGGTGATATTATTGGTGATCTTAACACCAAACGAGGCCGGGTCCAGGGTATGGAACCATCGGGTAAGAAGCAAGTCATTAAAGCCCAGGTTCCCTTGGCAGAGATGGCCCGTTACACCATCGATCTGAAATCCATCACTCAAGGTCGGGGGAAATTCAAGATGGAGTTCTCTCATTATGAAGAAGTACCGGCTCAAAACACCGAAAAAATCGTGGAACGAGCCAGGAAAGAACGAGAAGAAAAAGAGAAATAGACTAAATGATCGGGCCGCCCATGCGGCCCTTATTTACATACGTTCCCTGACTTTTGCATAGAGAGGGTCAAAAGCTTCGGGTTCACTTATCGGCACAACTACTACACATATATTGGTTGTGAAGTCCTGGGGGTGTACACTAAGTACTATTAAATGATAAGCCGTAACCCCTAAAGTACAAAGACAGCAAATCAGGGACAACAGATAAAGTGGATTGTCGGTTTGCCATAAACCATAAATAGACAGCTGCAACAGCAGTATTGTTATTAATGTTCCTACTATTAAGTAACGAACAACCCTGTCCATATAACCTCCTGAACATCCCTTTTTCAGGAGTATTGACTATTTTATGGTACTTTCATACCGGTTCGTCTAAGAAAACCGAGCCGGAAACAATAGCATCATAGAATTATTATTTAGGAGGGTGGAAAGGGTCATCTTTGATCCAGCTTAACTTATGGAGCAATTGATAAATATGATCCATGTATGGGTGGAGTACTGGCTCTCATATGATCATCTGTACTCAATATTGGCGGCACTCTTAATTGTTGTCCTATTTACATTGGTGCGCAAATACGTGGTACAGTATATTTTCAAATGGATAAGGCGCTGGACTTCTGATAGTGACAATTTCTATCCCAGAATAATCGATGCCTTAGAAGCACCACTCCGTCTTTTCATACTGGTAGTAGGGATATTTTTAGCCCTGCGTGTTTTGCCGTTAAGTATTATGGTAGATGCGGCCATGTTGAAGCTGTTTCGTTCGGCGATTATTCTGATATTAGGTTGGGCGATCTATAAGTTCAGTAGTCCTGAGTCCATCATTTCTAAAGAAGTTCGCGAACGACTTGATGTAGATGAAATATTAATTCCTATTCTGTCTAAAGTGCTCCGCTTTATTATTATTGCGCTGGTGATAGTAATCGTGGCCAATGAGTGGGGTTACGATGTAAATGGCTTTATTGCTGGGTTGGGTTTGGGGGGATTAGCTTTAGCCCTGGCGGCCCAGAATGCCTTGGCTAATCTATTCGGTGGTCTGATTATAATACTGGAAAAACCATTCAGCATTGGTGACTGGATTGCAACTCCTAGTGTGGAAGGGACTGTGGAGACAATTACCTTTCGTAGTACTCTGATAAGAGGATTTGATCAGGCAGTTATCACTGTTCCCAATGCTACTCTGGCCAATGAGCCAATAACCAATCATACCCGTATGGGGAAAAGGCGCATTTTTTATTATCTGGGTCTATCCTATGCCACCACCGGCCAGGAAATGGAAACCTGTGTCAAACGTATTCGGCAAATGCTGAATGATCATCCCGATATTCATAAGGAAACAATAATGGTAAACTTTGAAAGCTTCGGGGACAGTAGATTAAATATTATTATCTATTGCTTTACTAATACCACTGTGTGGAGCGAGTATTTAGAGGTTCGAGAAGACGTCAACCTAAAAATAATGGAGATTGTTACAGATATGGGTCTCAGCCTGGCTTTACCCAGCCGAGTTTTGTATCATGAGAATAAGGAACTAGGTTAGAATATCTGACAAAAGCAGTATCCGCGCAAGTCAAAGGATCGTCCTTAATCTTGCGCATAAGTCCTTCTTGCATCTCCAGTAGCGGCCAAATGGCCGCCATTCCTATTTTCTGCATGAATTTGGCCCAAAAAGGATAACCTACATGGTGACTATATGATGAGGTGATACCTTGGTGGGCAAATATTCATGGGCAACTTTACTTATTATCACCATCTTTTTATTACTTCCGGGGTGCTCGGGCCAATCGGAGTCTGCCCAAAAGCCAGACCAACAAAAAAGCCAGCGGGCAGAACTGCCATCTGAGTTTAAGAAAATTATCTCCGCAACTGAAGAGATAATATTGCAGGCAGATCAAAAATGGAAGATGCGCCAACCATCCTTGTTGAATAAATCCACCCCCATTCACCCCCAAGAGGGTAAACAAACCGGTCAAGGTGGACAAAGTGGGGAATCAGGTGATAAACAAGCCGAAAAACAAGGTAGCGAGAGTCAGGGGCAAGGACAAGGAGGACAGCAGAATAATCAGCAAAGTCAGGGAACCCAATCGGAATCAACCAATGAAAGTCAGACTTCCTGGGAAAAGGAAACAAAAAGTCTGATGGAGATCCATGAAAACTGGACAACGCTACAGGTACAAGCTATGCAAGCCGGTATGAACAATAGTATCAAGAACCAATTTGATGAGGCTTTGGATAAACTGACTGCAGAAATTAATGCGGAGAATGATATCGAAAGTGTTCTGGCAGCTATCGACT
>DBRE01000027.1 GCA_002305535.1 Syntrophomonas sp. UBA1376 | reverse complement strand
CACTTCACTGCCAATATCAGCAGGATGTTCATCATATAAGGATAGTTCATTAGTTGATTCGGACAAGGGGATCATCATTGCTTCCTGCTTGGCTTTAATGATCGCCTCTAGTTCCTGTTGTTTTTGCAGTAATGTATTCCTAGGATCCATAATATCACCCCACTAAGCTATTGGGAGCCTTTCCCTATAATTAGTATTGACTTAGTGTGGGAAAAGATACCTAATCGCTAATTATTTAAAGCATGAATGGGGGCAGGGATGCGCCCCTGGCGTGCTACAAATTTCTCCGGGGAAAACGTGTTTATTTTCATCACCGGGGCTCGCCCCAGCAATCCCCCGAATTCTACCCAATCTCCCTCCGATTTACCCGGTGCCGGGATTATCCTAACAGCCGTGGTCTTGCGGTTGATCATGCCAATAGCAGCTTCATCAGCGATGATAGCAGATAGAATATGGGCAGAAGTGTCTCCCGGAACAGCAATCATGTCCAACCCCACTGAACAAACACAAGTCATGGCCTCCAGCTTCTCTATAGTCAAAGCTCCGGCTACAACGGCATCTATCATGCCGGCGTCTTCACTAACCGGAATAAAGGCGCCTGATAGGCCACCAACATAAGAAGAAGCCATCGCACCTCCCTTTTTGACTGCATCATTAAGTAAGGCTAAGGCCGCTGTACTGCCATGGGCACCTACCCGTTCCAATCCCATGGCTTCCAAGATATCAGCCACACTATCACCGATGGCCGGAGTCGGTGCCAGTGATAAATCCACAATGCCAAAAGGAACCTGCAAGCGTTGGGAGGCTACTCGACCTACCAGTTCACCGGTTCGGGTAACTTTGAAGGCGGTTTTTTTGATAACATTGGCTAGTTCTCCCAAATCCAGATCGGGATGTCGGCGTACTGCATTCAGTACAACTCCTGGTCCGCTGACACCAATATTCAAGGTAGATTCCGGTTCTCCGGGGCCATGAAAAGCACCGGCCATAAAGGGATTATCTTCAGCCGCATTGCAGAAAATCACTAATTTGGCACATCCTAATCCATCGCGATCAGCGGTCAATTCAGCTGTTTGCTTGATAATTTGCCCCATGCGACTTACCGCATCCATATTTATACCGGATTTGGTAGTACCCACATTAACCGACGAACACACCCGTTCGGTTTCTGCCAAAGTCTGGGGAATGGCATCCAACAAAGCCATATCACCACAAGTGAGTCCCTTGTGTACCAAGGCCGAGAAGCCACCTATGAAATTGACACCTACCTCAGCTGCTGCCCGATCCAGGTATCTGCCTATCTGAATCATGTCATCGCAGCTCATACCATCCCCTACCATAGCCACAGGAGTAACCGATATACGCTTGTTGATAATGGGTATCCCGTATTCCTTGGCAATATCTTCGCCTACCGCAACCAAGTTACCAGCATAACGCACAATTTTATCGTAAATCTTTTCTCCAGTACGTTGGCCATTTTCAGCCCGGCAGTCGAGAATGTTTATGCCCATGGTGATGGTGCGAATATCCAGGTTTTCAGTTTGCACCATGCGAACGGTTTCCAGGATTTCCTCTTTATTAATATTGAATGGCATGTGTTCGACCCTCCACCGTTCAGCTATATGCGATGCATGAAGTTAAAAATGTCCTCATGCTGCACAGTTACTTGTAAGCCTAACTCTTGACCCTTGGCGGTCAGCAGATCCCTGAGAGAGCTGAGTTCTGTTTTACTGCTGCCCATGTCAACTACCATGATCATAGTAAAAAACCCCTGCAATATGGTCTGGCTGATGTCCAAAATATTAACATTGGCCTCAGCCAAGATCCCGGCAATAGCAGCGATGATACCAACCCTATCGTGCCCGAGCACCGAGATTATAAGTCTTTTGCCCTCTTCCAAATTTCCGCCTCCTAGCTGTCCAGAGATTTTACAACCGTACTGCACCGACTGCATAAGGCTGGCTGTCCTTCTTCGGTACTGACACTGGTATCGATTATCCAGCATCGTTCACATTTGCCACCCTGAGCAGGTTCAACTGTTACCCATATACCTTCAACATTTTCCAGGCTTACTCCGTTGCTTATCGGCTGGTCGCTCTTGGCTAATTGCAGATGAGAGACAATAAACATTCTTTCTAATCCAGGCGTTTGCTGTAGCAGTTTATACCACTCATCATCAGCATAGACAGTTACCATGGCTGCCAGGGAATGGCCGATCACTTTGCGGGAGCGAGCTTCTTCCAGTGCCTTGGTGACCACTTCTCTAACCTGTAGTACCTGATCCATACGCCGTTCTAAAGCTTCGTCTAGATAAACATCGTTTTCCACCGGCCAGGACAGTAGCTGAACACTCTCTGGTTGACCTTCGCGCCGTAAGAAACTCCAAATTTCTTCGGTGGTAAATGCCAGAATGGGGGTCAGCATAACTACCAGATCATTGATCACTTTGTACATAACCGTCTGAGCTGCCCTTCTTTGCTGTTCATCAGGGTGACTGCAGTACAGGTTGTCTTTTTGCACATCGAAATAGATATTACTGATATCCACGGTACAGAAGTTGTGAATGGAGTGGAAAACAGTATGGAATTCGTATTCCCGGTAGGCCTGAGTAACACGCCGCAGCAGTTTCTCCGACTTCATCAGTGCCCAGCGATCCAATTCGCTGAGACTCTCATAAGGAACCTGATGCTTTTCATAGTCAAAATCATACAGGTTGCCCAGAATAAAGCGGCAGGTATTGCGAATCTTTCGATAGGCTTCCGCACTCTGGCGAATAATGTTCTCAGACACAGATACATCGGTTCGGTAATCGGCCGAGGCGATCCATAAACGCAGAATATCCGCGCCCAGTTCTTTGATCATTTTCAAGGGATCGACTACATTACCCAAGGACTTGGACATTTTACGTCCCTTTTCATCGACCACAAACCCATGAGTCAGTACCTGGCGATAGGGAGCCGTCCCTCTCACAGCAACTGCTGTAGACAACGAGGAATTAAACCAGCCGCGATGCTGATCACTGCCTTCTAAATACATGTCAGCCGGCCATCTCAGCTCCGGATAAGTTTCCAGAACAGCCATGTGGCTGGAACCCGAATCGAACCACACGTCCATTATGTCGGTTTCCTTATTGAATTGGTCAGCCCCGCAGTGCTCACAGGTATAGCCGGCGGGCATAAGATCCTGGGCCTCTTTCATAAACCAGATATCTGAGCCATGTTCAGCAAACAGTTCACTAATACGGTTGATAGTAGAATCATTTATGATAGGTTCTTTACAGGACTGGCAGTAAAAAATGGGAATAGGAACTCCCCAGGTTCGCTGGCGGGAAATGCACCAGTCACCTCGATCATGAACCATATTGTATATCCTATCCCTTCCCCAGGAAGGAATCCATTTCACCTTATCAATGGCCTGGAGGGTCTCCTGGCGGAAGCCATCTATGGAAGCAAACCACTGCTCAGTAGCCCGGTATATAATAGGGTGCTTACAGCGCCAGCAGAAAGGATACTGATGCTGAAGATGCGTAGCATTGAGCAAAGCGTTATTTTCCTGCAGTTTTTCTATTACCTGCTGGTTGGCATCATGTACATAAAGCCCCGTAAAAGGCTGGGCTTCTTCAGTAAAGCGCCCCCGGTCATCAACCGGAGACAATACTTGCAATCCATATTCCCGCCCTACATAGAAGTCGTCTTCTCCATGTCCAGGGGCGGTATGCACACACCCGGTACCAGCCTCTAAAGTCACATGTTTACCCAGAAGAACCAATGAGTCGCGCTCCATAAAGGGGTGACGGCATAAGGCTTGGTCTAATTCTTGACCCTTGAACTCCTTGACAACTTTGTAATGAGACCAGGCTAGTTTTTCGGCTACCACCGGCAGCAGATCTTTGGCGATCACATATTTTTCATCATCAACGGCCACAACCACATAGGTAAATTCAGGATGAACGGCAATTCCCATATTAGCTGGCAGCGTCCAGGGCGTAGTTGTCCAGATGACGACAAAACTGTCCTGGGGTATTACTCCCTTACCATCCTTGACCGGGAACTTAACATAGATAGAAGGAGATGTTTTTTCATCGTATTCTATTTCAGCTTCGGCCAGGGCAGTTTCACAATCCCCACACCAATAGACCGGTTTCAGTCCCTTGTAGATATAGCCTTTTTTGGCCATTTCTCCGAACACTTTAATCTGGATAGCTTCAAATTCGGGTTTCAAAGTCAGATAGGGATTATCCCAGTCACCACGAACCCCCAACCTCTTAAATTGTTCTCTTTGCAGATCCACATATTTCAAGGCATAATCCCTGCAGTGACGCCGAAACTCAACTACATCTGTACGGTGACGATCGATACCCATGTTCTTGATAGCCTGCTGCTCGATGGGGAGACCATGAGTATCCCATCCCGGTACATAAGGGCTGTCATAACCATACATGGACCAAAACTTAACGATCATGTCTTTCAAAACCTTATTTAAGGTATGACCCAGATGAATATTGCCGTTGGCATAAGGAGGGCCATCATGCAGAATAAATTGAGGCTTGCCGGCATTAGCAGTCTGAACCTTACGGTAAACATCAAATTCGTTCCAGAATTCCAGAATCTCCGGTTCCCGGTTGGGAAGGTTAGCCCGCATGGGGAAATCAGTCTGGGGCAGATTCAAAGTCCCATCATATTTACCTTTAGCCATCTTAATCAAACCACCTTAATCTTTTCAGTCTTTAAAACTCTGTGCAAAATGTAAAAAACCTTTCATCCAACCAGGGACGAAAGGAGTAACTTCCGCGGTACCACCCTCATAGCATTAGTATGCCGCTCAAACTCTTAACGCGAGCAACGTTCTGCTCTACTAAGAAGCAATTCTCTTTTCAAGCAGAAAGGTTCGCAGGTGATCTTCAGCCTGGCTCCTGTGTTCGGTTTCCACCAACCCGAACTCTCTGCAACAGTGTTACTTAGGCCTACTGTCCTGGTCATCACCACAAGTAAAATTTTGCATAAAAATCGTTATTAATTGTAGCATATTGCCTGGCACCGTACAACTACAGCCTCGTGTTTTTAGAAGTCACCGCAAATTCGGGGACGGTTTGAGACCACTATAAAGTCATGAAGCTAACGCTAGGGTATGTGTAAATATACCCGTGACCGTTGGTGAAGCATGGTTGCAAACATCCTGCGAAGGCGATTGGCGGAAGGGGGCGAGCGGCATGTTGCCGTGAGAGCGCTCTGAGCACGGATGCGAATTGGCGCTGTACCCCTGGAGCAAATCGACAAGCAGTTGATGTTGCCCAGGCGTAGACTGGGAGCGGGTGTATTTATACATACCCGTTTACCCAGATAGACTTTTTCAGTGGTCTTGGACGGTCCTTCCATTTGCGCTAGTTCATCTGCTGGTAATATTGACATAATTCCTGCAGTACGCAGGCTGCACAGTTGGGGCGGCGAGCTTTGCATACCTGACGACCATGCCAGATTAATAAATGATGGGCTCGATTCCAGCGCTCGGGATCTATTATCGCCTTTAACTCCTTTTCGGTTCGGTTTCTGTCCTTGGTGTTAACCAGTCCTAAACGATTGGCTACCCGATGTACATGGGTATCTACACCCAATCCAGGCCCATCGAAGCCCACCGCTATTATCACATTAGCGGTTTTTCGCCCTACTCCAGGTAGCTCCAGCAGTTGTTCAAAAGTGTTGGGAACCTGTCCTTCATATTGGCTGACCAGTATTTGCGCTGTCTGTTTGAGGTGGCGGGCTTTGCTATGATAAAGACCTACCCCTTTGATCAAATCCTCCAGGTCATTTAGCTCAGCTTGCGCCATACTGGAGGCATCCGGATAGCGGGCGAATAAAGCTGGAGTCACGCGATTGACCTGCTTGTCAGTACATTGAGCCGATAATACTACTGCTACTAACAGTTGAAAAAGATCATTATAGTGGAGTTGAGTCCCCGCATCAGGGTATTCCTTATCTAGTATATTTAATACCGTTTCTGCCTGCCTGAACATATGCTCCTCCTAAATTATGTCTGCAAACACAGTCAGGGGATTGGTATGACCAATCCCCTGGTTTAGTTCGATTATAAAACCTTACTCAAAAACAACTGGGTACGTACGTTTTTCGGGTTGTCAAAAATCTGCGCAGGCAACCCTTCTTCTACGATGAGCCCTTCGTCCATAAACACAACCCGGTCTCCCACTTCGCGGGCAAAGCCCATCTCGTGAGTTACTACCACCATAGTCATGCCCTCGGTAGCCAGATCCTTCATTACTGCCAGAACTTCACCCACCATTTCCGGATCCAAAGCTGAGGTAGGTTCATCAAACAGCATAACTTTGGGCTGCATGGCTAGAGCTCTGGCAATTGCTACCCGCTGTTTTTGGCCTCCCGACAGGTTACCTGGGTAAACATCGGCTTTGTCCATTAAGCCCACTTTTCTCAATAGTTCCCTAGCCTGCTCATAGGCCTGTTCCTTGTCCACCCCTTTGATCTTTATCGGTGCCATGGTAATGTTCTGTAAGGTGGTTTTGTGGGGGAATAGGTTAAAGAGCTGAAAAACCATGCCGACTTGCTGGCGAATAGCATTAATGTCAGTTTTGGGATGAGTCAGTTCTTCCCCATCAATGTAAATACGTCCCTCATTGACCTGTTCCAATTGGTTGATGCAGCGCAAGAGGGTGCTTTTCCCGGAGCCGCTGGGACCGATAACACAGACCACTTCCCGGGGGGATACATTAAAGTTGATGCCTTTCAAGACATGTAGTTTTCCAAAGGATTTGTGAACATCCACTACTTTTATCATTCGGTCGCCAGCCTCCTTTCTGTATAATCACCCAAGAGGGCTATGGTTTTGGTTATTACCAGATACATCATGGCTATAGTACCAAACACCCAGGTGGCCTGATAAGTATTGGCAAATACCAAGTCACCGCGATGCATCAATTCTGCAACGGTAATGGCTGACACCAGAGAACTGTCCTTCAGCAAAGCAATGAATTCGTTGATTAACGGAGGTATAACCACCTTGAAAGCCTGGGGCAATATCACATAGATCATGGCTTGGCGCTCGTTCATTCCCAAGGAGCGAGCCGCCTCCATCTGTCCCTTATCAATAGCCTGAATACCAGCTCTTAAAATCTCAGCAATGTAAGCACCGCTGTTCAATCCCAGAGCTATTATGGCTGATGATAGAGGGTCATTATCATAAATCAGAGGCAATACCCCAAAATAGAGCAGGAATATCTGCACAAAAAGTGGAGTCCCCCGAAAGAAATCAATATAAGCAGTAGACAGTCCATAAATGATTTTGTTTTTGGAAAGCTTGGCCAGACCTGCAAACAAGCCCAAAACCATACCCATTGCTATGGACAGGGCAGTAATAAAAATGGTATACCAGGCTCCGCCTAAGAAATAAACAAAGTTATTGGTTACCACCCTATAACCAGGGGATGTGGCAATGGCATCTAGTATTCCTAATCCAAACGTGAACTCTGATAATGGCATAAGGTGTTCCTCCTACCTGGACATAGTGAAAGCGCGAGGGTGCTCGCGCTTTCAACCCAATTAAAGTAGTTTACTTAGCTTAGAACCACTTGGAATAGATTTCATCATAAGTACCATTTTCCTTGATCTTGATGAGACCTTCATTTAAGGCGTTGAGCAGCTCAGTGTTACCTTTTTTCACCGCAATACCGTATTGGTCTTCAGCGGAAAAAATATCGCCCACCATTTTAATACTGGTATCGGTAGCCGTCTTCAAATAATAGGCCGTTACCGGATGATCGTTAACAACCGCATCAACGCCGCCTTTTTCAAGTTCCATAAAGGCTAATCCGATATCGTCAAAGATGCGGGTTTCGGTGGCGGCATCTGCCTTTTTCACTTCGTCGCAATAAGCTGCACCAATGGTTCCATTTTGAGCAGCCAGCTTTTTACCCTTAAGGTCGTCGGTACCCTGTATGTCCTGATTATCCTTATGAACGGCAACGATCAACCCAGCATCAAAATAGGCTTCAGTAAAATCAACTGATTCCAAACGTTCCGGTGTGATTGACATACCGGCAATAGCAGCATCGATCTTACCGTTTTGCACTGATGGAACCAAAGCCTTAAAATCCATGTGTTGAATCTCTACTTCATAGCCCTGGACTTCACCGATAGCTCGGATCAGATCCATATCAAAACCAGTAAGTTCAGAGTCTTCCTGCATTTCAAAAGGTGGGAAGGTGGCATTGGTACCAACCAATAGTTTCTTGACATCTGTCGCAACATCTGGCTGTTCACTGTTGTCAGTTTGTCCGCCGCAACCTATCAGGGCGAAAGCCAGAACAAAGACCAACAGGCTGGCCAACATAAGCTTCACAAAATTTCTCATCAACCCGCACTCTCCTTTTTAAGTCTTGATCGTAGAAAAGTTCCAATCTGAAATAATTATACAGTCTGCTGTATTAAACTACAATCTTNNCATGTATAATTTATTACAGTAGGAAAGATCATTATGACAGTTAATTTACTACGCAATCGCACCGGAGCCGAACTAAGTATGCTGGTGGTCGCCTTTATTTGGGGAACCACCTTTGTTATTGTCAAAAACGGCCTTAATGACATAGAACCCTTTTTGTTTTTGGGTCTGCGCTTTATCCTGGCCTTCCTGGTAATGGCCGTGCTAGCAGGTTCGAAGATCTTTCGCGCGTCTCGGGCAACCTGGTTAATGGGCTCATTACTAGGAGTTTTCCTGTTTATAGGTTACACCTTTCAAACTATTGGCCTGCAGTATACCACCTCATCTAATGCAGGATTCATAACGGGAGTCAGCGTGGTTTTGGTTCCCATTTTAGATTCCATAATCAAAAGAACCTGGCCTACTTTGAGCACTCTGGCTACAGTTTTGATCGCTGCGGTTGGGTTGTATTTACTATCAGTTCCAGCTGGCAGATTTTATCTTTCCAGTGGTGACCTGCTGGTTCTGGTGTGTGCTTTCGGCTTTGCTATTCATATCGTATTGGTAGGCCGTTATTCCCATAAGCATGATCCGGTAGCCATCACCGCAGTACAAATACTTTTTGTCGGCGTGGTCTGCATAACCATAGGTTTATGCACCGAGACCTGGCCGGCACGTTTTACGCCCAATGCTGTAGGAGCTATTCTGATCACTGCAATTTTGGCAACGTCGCTGGCTTTCCTCTTGCAAAACGCCCTGCAAAAATATAGTACACCTACTCGTTTCGCGGTGGTTTTAACAATGGAACCAGTTTTCGCGGCTCTAGCCGGCTATTTTGCAGCCAATGAACTATTTAGTGATCGGGCTCTAATAGGCGCAGCTTGCATATTATGTGCTATGCTCATATCTGTATTGGTTCGCCCCCGGAAAGCATCACCATATCCTGACGAAGAAAAAGTACAAGTTTGACTTGCCAGCCGCGCCTCCTATCTGCAAGTATTTAAGGAAGAGAAGGATGGGGGGGAGTGTAGTGCCAGGGGAGTTGTTTCACAAAGGGATACTATATCAGCAGGGTGAAGTATATGTTCTCAGGAATACTATGCCGTTTCCATTGCGGGAAAACAATGCTTTCATTGCCGAATCAGACAAAGGTTGGGCAGTAATCGATACGGGAGTGAATACCCGGGAAAATCAGCAGCGCTGGACAGCTGCGTTAAAAGAAATCGGCATATCTTATCGTCATATCCAAAAAATCTATGTTACTCATTATCACCATGACCATTTAGGTTTAGCAGGTTGGCTTCAGGAAAAGAGTCAAGCCCAGGTTTTCCTGCCCCAGCCCGACCTACATACTTTTCAGACCTTCATTAACGGCGACCAGTACGGCTCGGCTATTAGAAATCAATGCTTTCAGGCTGGTTGGAACCAAGTTTTAACGGAGACCTTAGCTGAAGATGTAAATAGCATTGACATTCTCATACAGCCTTATCCCTTCCTCACTGCACTGTCTCCGGATACTAGTTTCAATCTAGGAGGCGACTTATATACAACTTACCCAGTTCCAGGGCATTCCGATGGTCACTACGTATTTGTGGGAGTTGACAATGGCTGGCTTTTCGGTGGTGATAACCTGATCAAGCATACTATCCTGCATCTGACCGATTGGCCCCACACCCGCCTGGTCAATCCCCTGGCAGACCATTTAGCAGCTCTGGATGATCTCCGTAAATTGGATATCAGCCTGGTACTACCGGGACATGGTATGTGCTTTTCGAATATATTGGACAGGATAGATGTGATCCAACAGCATCACGAAAAAAGAAAAAACCAGGTTCTCCAGGGTCTAATAGATTCTTCTTCGGCCTGGGATCTGGCAGTACAACTGTTTCGCGATAATCCTTATATTCATATTAAACGTTTGATTCTTGCTGAAACCCTCGCTTATCTAAACGCTCTGGTCGGGCAACAGCAGATTGCGGTTGAGGAGAGAGCCGGGGTCAATTATTATCGGAGAGTTTTATAATTGTTCCAGGCGGGTGCGCAACCATTGCTCATCTACTCCGTTGATTTCGACGAGTTTATGGCGACTGGTATCTCCACGCACTATGGCAATATCCTGCCTGGGCACCTGTAGCCAACTGGCCAAGAACTTGATCAAAGCCTGGTTGGCTTCCCCTTCCACAGGTGGTGCGGTGAGTTTGATTTTCAGACACCCCTCTACCTCTCCACTGATCTGGTTCTTGGATGAACGGGGTTGTACTCTCACCGCAAAGCGTACACCCCCTGGTACGGAGCGTAGATCAATCATGAGGTGTCTGTGAAAGAGTAACAGATTCCAACCTTTCCATCATCTCTTTCAAATCTCGCCCATAGAAAAAGTCCGATAATTCCTCGATCTTGGCTTGGTTTTTCTCCAGGATTTCCAACTGTCCGCCAACCTGGGCTTTTAACTCGGTGTTAAAGAGATTCATACGTTTGATTATTTCCTGATAAACCATCAAAACATCAGATATTCTCTGCTTAGCTTCCTCTAACATCAACTGGGCTTCTTGGCGAGCGATAGCTTTAAGATCTTCAGCTGTTTGCTGAGCTAGAATCAGACTGCTGTTCATCGTCTCCTCCATGCGGTGATAGCGGGACAGATCCTGTTCCAGCCGTTGCATGGCTTCCCGTATTTTTGCGTTTTCACTGTATAACGCTTCATAATCCTGAGCAATAAGTGCTAGGAAATTGCGCACCTCATCTTCACTGTATCCACGAACACCTTTGCGAAACTGCTGATTGCGAATCTCGTTAGCAGTGATCATATTAGGTCCTCCTTTCCTATAATCAAAAGGAATCTCTGTTGGCAAACCAGCCGGAGGTAATTGCTTCCGGGTACAGCCTCAGTAAGCGCTCATAGGGTTCCGAATTCCATTGCCCTACGGACAATTGCTGCAAGCCCTCCTGATAAATGCTGACAACCTCATATAATTCACGGTCTGGCATGTATTGTCCTTCAATACGCAAGCCATTAGCCTTAGCTTTCGTTAATATCGGCAGAAAATTATAAAGACTTAACTGCTGGGGCAGAAAAACATGATTACGACACTGCTCGTCGCTGCGGATTTCGTAATGTTGTCCCAGTTCATCCCGCAAAAAAGCCCTCTCACCCTGGCAGAAAACCGGGCAAGGTTGTTCAGTATTGCCGGCAGCGGCTTTTATCAAACATAAGTCGGTTATCAAAGCACACTGTGGACCATGCACCACTACATCTACTAATAAACCCGCATCTAGTAACGCCAGCAGATCTGCAAAAGAGGTTTCCCCAGTAGCCGTAAAGCGTGATAAGCCCTGATCAGTAACCAGTTGTCCAGCCCGACTGTTGCAGATATTCAATCCTGCTCCCCCATAGAGGGTATAGCCCCGCAATCGCCCTTCTTGCCAAGAACCCAGGTCATTAACCATAACTGCCTGCCATGCATAGGAACCCAAACGATCCAATTGGGTTTTAACTCTTTCCAGATCCTGTTGCATAACAATTCGAGGTGTTTCCACCACATACTCAAGTCCCTGTTCCTGACAGTATTCCATGGCTGCAACTAATTCATGCCATGACCAGCCCCAATTGCCGGGCCGCATTTTTTCTAAACCCAATACAAAATATCCAATGGACTGATCTTTTAACCGCTTTAATGCTTCCAGGTTACTAACTTTAACTATTAACTGAGGAATGGTTGCGGCTTTATAAGCCTGGGGTTCAAAATCATGGGATTGAAGAGAAATTACTTCAACTGGAGCAGTCGGAAAATAAGGTTCCCGACTTCCGTCAACCCCATTACAATCTATTTCGATAGGCCCCCAAAGACCAGCACTATTAAAATCCCTTATACGGTTTTCATGAAGGTTCTGCAGGGCATACCCATCGGTTTTGTACTCATCCTGTAGCTGGATTATTCTATCCAGAGCCTCTCGATACGCTTTGATCAGCACAGTAAGATAGCTTGAGTCGCGCATACGTCCCTCAATCTTAAATGATGCTACCCCTGCTTGTACCAATTCCAGCAGATGAGGATAAAGGCACAGGTCATTATGGGCTAGATAGTAGCCCGGAGGGAGTTGACAGTCCCCCAGTTCCAATTCATATTTCCATCGACAGGGCTTAAGACAACGTCCACGATTAGCGCTTTTCCCAGCGATCAAACTGCTGAACAGACATTGCCCAGTATGAGAAATGCACATATCACCATGGGCAAAAAACTCCAGCCCCAGGTTACTGTGCTGATGAATATCTTTAATCTCGTGCAGAGAGAGGTTTTTGGATAGTATGACCCGGCTAAATCCTAGCGACTCGAGAAATTTCACCGCACTAGAGGTGCCGATCCCCATCTGCACACTGGCATGCATCGGAATGGTAAGGCCTAGTTTCCCATGTATCTCCGCTACGGCTAGATCCTGGATAATCAAACCGTCAACTTCGATCTCCTGTAAATAATACAGATAGTCTTGCAGCTCAGCCAGTTCGTCCTCATAATATAGGTTGTTTACCGTAACATAGAGACGTTTATTCTGCTCGTGGAGATAATCCGCTGCTTGTCTTAATTCCTGTTCAGAAAAATTAAAATCCGGACGAAGCATGCGCATATTAAACCGCTTGCCGCCGGCATAAACAGCATCAGCTCCCGCTTGAGCAACACTTTGGAGAACTTCCCATTTTCCTGCAGGAGCCAGCAGTTCCAGGTTGGTATTGTACATTATTGAATAGACCCCTTTATATTATGAAATAAAGCAGTTGCATTACTAAGTACTGTACTAGGGTTACAGCCATAATCGCAAGTATGGGCGAAAAATCTATGACTCCAGCGGCCGGAAGCAATCGGCGAAAAGGACTCATGATAGGTTCAGTAATATCATATACGAATTTTATGATCGGGTGGTAGGGATTGTGAGAAACAAATGATAGAATACACCTACCGATGATCAGCCAAATCAAAACAGTAAATGCTGTGTTAATAAGCTGTATAATAAATAAACTCAATCCTTTTCCTCCCCTGTTATTCTTGACCTAATTGCATTGAACGCTGGTAAGCTTCTTCGATGGCATGATAAAAAGCATTGCGTAAGCCCCATTCTTCCAGCTGTTTGATTGCTGCAATCGTGGTGCCCCCTGGTGAAGATACCTGATTACGCAATTGGGCAGGATGCTGACCCGTAATCTCTAGCATTGTTATGCTTCCGCTTATAGTGGAAAGTACCAACTGCCTGGCCAAATCCCAATCTAACCCGATTTGAACAGCCGCTTCCGTCATTGACTCAACTACCATCATAACATAAGCCGGCCCTGAACCCGAAACAGCGGTAATCGCATCCATTTTCTTCTCATCGGTTATTACTGTCTTTCCCAGTCCTGACAGGAGATTTTCCACCTGAACAAAATCTTCTTTCTCAACCTCTTCGCCAGCAGCAATGGCGGTAATGCCAGCTCCCACCAATGCTGGCAGATTAGGCATAACCCTTATCACCTTTACATCTGAAGGCAAATAGCTTTGTATTACGCCGATTTTTATGCCTGCGGCCACCGAGATCAGCAGTTGCCCGGGTCTCCAGGCTGAAGAAGTATGGTTAAGCACTTCCCTAACCTGGTGAGGTTTGACAGTCAGTAACACTACATTTGAATGCCTGACCAAATCAAGCTGGTCATAATTTTGAGCTGAAAAGAGATCAACAAAAGCCTCTGCCTGCTGGGTATCAGTATCGTTAACGAGCAGAGTAGAGTACAGGCGAGGTTTTTGCTCATAAATGCCTGACACCATGGCCTTGGCCATCTTGCCACAGCCGATAACTCCCAAAATCATCAGCGATCAACTCCGGGACTGTTAAGCCATCCGGGACGCCGCATCATGGTGCGGTGATCCTTGGCGATTTCAACATTGCTTGGTGTAAATAGGAAAATTTGCCGCCCCAGCTGTTGGCTATGACCATCCAACGCATAAGTAGTACCACTGAGAAAATCAATGATACGTTGGGCCATATCTGGCGGCGTTGCTTCCAGGTTCATAATTACTTGTCTACGGTTCTTTAAGTGATCGGCCAGAATCTGCACCTCATCAAAACTCTCTGGTTCACAGATCACCACTTTCATGGTTTTGTTGGTATGAATACTGACAATATTGGCTGGACTTCTGCTTTCCTCAGCATTTTGAGGAAGCTCCAATAATTCTTCCCGCACTTCCTCATGCTCTATACCAAGCCATGACCAAAACTTATCACCGAAACCCATTTACCCTACCTCCTCACCAATAATAATTTCATCTGTTATCAAATATGGAGGATCCTATCCTCACCAGATTAGCTCCTTCCTGTATAGCCACCTCGAAATCCTGGGACATTCCCATGGATAGATACTGGAGGGAAATATTAGGTATCTCATGTTGTTGCAGCCTCTCCCGCAACTGGGCCAGTTCTCGGAAGATGGGACGTGAAGCTTCGGCCTCATCGCTAATAGGTGCCATAGTCATCAATCCCATAATTTTCACCTGCGGCAGCTGATCCATGGACTGCAGAAAAGGCAACACCTCATCAGATGGTAGACCAGCTTTTTGTTCTTCGCCAGCTATGTTTACCTGCAGTAAGACCGGTACAGTCTCACCGAGCATTTCAGCTCGTTTGTGCAAGGATTCGGCTAGATTCCATCTATCCAAAGAGTGGATCAAGCAGGCCTTACCCACAACGTCCTTTACTTTATTGGTCTGTAGTCGCCCTATCATATGCCAACGAACTTGCGGTACCAATGTTTTTTTATGAACTAATTCAGCTACCCGGTTCTCTCCAAAGTCGGTGACCCCCAGTTTTACAGCCTCTTGCACCGTCTCCACACTCACGGTCTTGCTCACCGCTACCAGGGTGACACTGTTGGGATCGCGTCCCACGACGGCACAGGCAGCTGCTATCCGTTGTCTAATGTCATTGAGATTCCTATCCAAGTTGGGCACACTATCGATCCCCTGTTAGTTATTCGCTGGTCTAAAACTATATATCTTCGGCGTTGGCACTGATCTTTCCTCTTTTTTCAGTGATTATACCGATAAAAAACTTGCACCAAAGGTTGAACCCTTGCCAACTTCACTGTCGACAAAGACTTCCCCGCCATGGGATTCTACAATATGCTTGACAATGGCTAAACCAAGGCCAGTTCCCCCTTGATTACGGGATCGGGCTTTATCGACCCGATAAAAACGCTCAAATACACGAGGAATACTATCCCGGGGGATTCCAAGCCCGGTATCAGTAAAGTAAATGATGAGGCGACTGTCACGCTGTCGACAACGAATAAAGATCTTTCCCTCAACAGGAGTATACTTGATAGCATTATCCAAGAGGTTGATCAAAACCTGTCCCAGTAAGTCTTCATCAGCAAGAATACGGGGAATGCTCTGCGGATAAATAAACTCCACATGCAGATGTTTGTCACTTATCTGCGGCCCCATGATATTCATAATGCTGCGCATGGAACGAGCCAAACATACCGGTTTGAGGTGAATGTTTCTATCATTGGACTCCAGAGAGGACAGGCTGAGTAAATCGTCGATCAAACGGGTCAAACGTTCGGTTTCCGTTTCAATAATAGAGAGAAAGCGCCGACAAGTGTCACTGTTTTCCATGGCACCGTCCAATAGAGTCTCTACAAATCCTTTAATGGATGTTAAAGGCGTTCTTAGTTCATGGGATACATTAGCAACAAATCCCGAGCGCATCTGGTCAAAGTTCCTGGCGTCAGTGACATCATGAAAAACAGCCACCGCTGCTTCCACCATTCCATCTGGATCTTTAATAGGTACTACATGAACACGAAAAATCTGTGTAGACGGATTAATGGTGGTTTCAGTAAATACTTCTTTACCGGTTGTCAGCACATGACAGATCATTCCACTGACTTCCTGATCCCCATCTATTTCATCCAGGCGTTTGCCTTCCAGAGCTCCTTCCCTGACCAGAAAAAGGTTTTCCGCTGCCTTGTTGGCCAGACTGATGCGAGCATGAGTATCCACTACCAATACAGCATCTACCATACTGGCTAATATCCCCTGAATGCGCCTCTGTTCCTGCAATAAACTTAACATTCCCACTTCTCTCCTACTTAACTCTTCCCTCTACGAAACGATATCCAACCCCACGCACTGTCTCTATATAGTCAGGGTAATTAGAGTCATCACCCAGCTTCTGGCGCAGGTGGCGGATATGAACGTCTACGGTGCGTGTATCACCCGAATATTCATATCCCCATACTTTTTCCAGGAGTGCTTCCCGGGTAAAGACTTTGCCCTGATGAGATACCATCAAACTCAACAACTCAAATTCTTTGGGAGTTAGTTCCAGCTTGTCCTCACCTAAAAAAACCTCATATTTTTCCGGCACAACGATCAGATCTTTGATCACATAGGCTTTTTCTCCCACTGCCTTTTCAGCTTCAAGGATTTTCAAGGCTCGCAGGCGGGCTTTGACTCTAGCTATCATTTCCCTGGGGCTGAATGGTTTCTTAATGTAGTCATCCGCACCCATTTCTAGTCCCAAAACAGTATCAAACTCATCACCTTTGGCCGTGAGCATGATTATGGGTATAGAATTCGTGTCAGGACTTTGCTTTAAGATGCGACATACCTCTAAACCATCAATATTAGGTAGCATGATATCTAGTAAAACCAGATCTGGTTGCTCGGTCTGAACCATTTTCAGTGCATTGCGGCCATCACTGGCTACTATCACCTGGTAACCTTCCTTCTCCAGATTGAATTTGACCAGTTCAACGATATAGGCTTCGTCATCAACCACCAAAATCTTTTTCATTCATCATCACCATTAACAAGGGTGATCATCGCAGCCATTCGGCCGGTATGCCCCTGTTCCTTTCGGAAGGAATAAAAACACTCCGTATGACAAGATGTGCACCACGGGGAAACGTTGATCCTGTTCTCCGCTACCCCATTATTAACAGCACATCGGCGAATGGTTTCCTTCAAATCCCACTTTATGCGATTTTGATCCATTATGATTATATCACGATCATTAGGGAATGCAGAGATCACTTTATCAGCCAAATCAGCTTGTACCTCAAAACAGCACTGACTGATTCCCGGCCCTATATAAATCATCATGTCAGATGCTTGGCATTGAAATCGATCATACATCACCTGCAGGGTTTTAGCCGTAATTGAGTTCAATGTACCTTTCCACCCGCTGTGGCTCAAAGCCACCACCCGACGCACCGGATCATAGAAAAAAACTGGTATGCAATCGGCATAGAAGGTGGTAAGGACTAATCCGGGGGTAGCAGTAACCAGTCCATCGGTATCGGGCAGTGCATCTTCAAATCGCACCGAACCGCAACCAGCGTGGGAACTATCAACTGCCACTACTCGATTACCGTGTACCTGCTGACAACAGATCATTTGCGACAGATTGTGTCCTGCCAATTCCATAAGGAGCTGGCGATTAGCCAATACCGCTTCCGGGTCATCGCCGACATGCAAAGCCATATTCATACTGCTATAGCATCCCTTGCTGATGCCGCCATGGCGGGTGGAAAATAGAACGCGCGCACCGTGTTCCTCCCAGTTCGGCAGGGTTAAAAAGCATATATTGTTCTTGATCTGCCATTTTTCCAGGCTCATTTGTGAAAACCGTCCTTTTCGCATAAAATATTGATACAGAGGTGATGATAGGTGAATTGTCCTCAATGTAAGCAAAGGTTGACTAGTCAAAGCCTGACATGCGCAAACTGCGGTTACGATATTAATTCCGCGAACTGGGTATTGCTCACCAAAGTATACCCTCCCAACGATTTGGTAATTGAAAGTTTGCTCATCTCCTACGGTATACTGCATAAAATGATCAGACATGATATTCCTCAGATGCCAGTTACAGTAGGACCTTTGGCCGAAGTCAAAGTAATGGTTCCCGAACAGGTTTTGTCAGAAGCTCAAGCGCTTCTCGAAGAAATGTCCCAGGAATCTGAATAAAACCGTTTGAACAAGACAGGTGATATATCCATGCTGACTATAAGTGAAGTTGCCCTCAAATACAATCTCAGCAATCGTCAGGTACATGAAATGGTGAGGTATGGTTATTTGAACGTGGCCAACATTCAACGCCATTCAGGTCGAGGTTCCACCTATCTATTTTCGGAAAATGAAGTAAACAACCTGGATATTCATTCCATACTCCAGGAGATCAGTCATAGAAAAAAACATAGCCCACCTAATTCCGCTGCCCATGATTTTCGGCGATTGAGACGAACGTTGAACTACTATGACAGGTTTGTGGACTCTGTCCGGGATCACCCCCAGGAGAAGTTCTTAATGACCTGTTTTTATCTTTTCCATTTGAATCATTATGCTAAAAAGTACCATGTCCAGGCTGAAGAACTATACCGTTTAAAAAATAAGGTCATCCGGAAAATGTATGTCCACTTTGCTGATTTAATGCAGGCGGTCTATCTGCTAGGTCCCGATCGTAAGTACATCTGGCTGTGTGATGATTGCAAGGAATCAGCACGGGCAGCAGGCATGTCCTATGTAGAATACTTAAAAAAAGGGTATCACTGCCCGAAATGTACTCTGGGTGCTGTTGATAAGGAGTATTACTCCCTGGTCGAGTTTCGGGTCGCCCTGGAGAACTATCGGTTTACTTTCCATTTGCCCCGTTCCTCGGCGATAAGGTGGATGGAGAACCTTGACAGCCTGCCCCAGTCAGTTCGTGACATCGGCAAATACCAGGATAGTATGTATCTGTATGGTCGCACAATAAGTCGTATAGAAGAACGTATTCTTCCCCTGCCGATTATAAAAGAAAAACTTCAGGAGTTCTTAGCAACCGATTTAGAGGAAAACTAGCATCAGGATTTCTTAAGCTGATCAATAGTCTTAATGAAACTGTTTAGATCGGTAAACTGTCTATAGACCGAAGCAAAACGCACATAGGCAACCTCATCCAAACTCTCCAGCCGATCCATTACCATCTCACCAATGATGCGACTGCTTACTTCACGGTCATATTTATCACGCAGATCGCGTTCGATTTCACCAACCAGTTGCTCAATCTGTTCCATGTTAACTGGTCTTTTTTCACAGGCCCGGGTAAGTCCAGCAATAAGCTTGTCACGGTTAAAAGGTTGCCGGTTACCGCCTTTTTTGACCACTAGCAAAGGGCGTTCTTCAACACGCTCGTATGTAGTAAACCTCCGTTTACATAGGTTGCATTCACGGCGGCGCCGAATGGAAGAGCCGTCCTCACTGGGACGCGAATCCAATACTCGGCTCTCAAATTCCTGGCAATACGGACATCTCACTTATACCCCACCTTACGGGCGATTGTACTGCCCTTATTATGAACAAACTCCCTAAACAATTCAACCGGCTACAAATCATCTTCATCCAGCAAGTAATCACTGCGGTAATCATCCATCTCGTTCACTATCGGTACTTCCACCAGTATAACATCTCGTCCTATCCGCACGATTTTTTGCCATGGTACTACTACTTCCTCTCGTTTAGTAAACAGAAATCCTTTAACTCTACCTGGCAGAACTAATGCCAATACCCTACCGTTGTCCAAATCCAAATCAATATCGATTATGTTGCCCAGTTTCTTTCCGTCCAGAATATTTACCACATCACGATTACGTAAATCTGATATTTTTATCATTAATACTCACCTCTTCATAATAAGAATATGAAAACCAGCCTGCAAAATATGAGTGAACCATCTGTAGATAGTGCTTGGTGCAATATAATTATTTTTATTAAAGGTTTAAGGTGTATTTTTCGATTAATAAACTAAGTGATTTAGACGGGCTGGACTCTGGGAGAGAGGCCCGCGTTGGTGCTGACCGATTGACGCACCACCATCAGCATATACAAGGAGGAACACAGCCATGATGAGGTCTCTCTACACGGCCAGTACTGGTATGTATGCCCAGCAGATGAATGTAGACACTTTGGCCCACAATATGTCCAACGTTACCACCACCGGTTTCAAGCGTCAGCGCGTAGAGTTCCAGGATCTACTTTATCAAAATATCCGACGCCCCATCGCCAATGAGACTGTTAATGAACCCGCCGGTTTGGCTGTAGGGTTAGGTGTACGTCCTGCCGTTAGCTACACTCTCTTTTCACAAGGTAATATGCAGGAAACGGGCAATCCCTTGGATGTGGCCATTAATGGCCTTGGTTTTTTCCGGGTAGAAGTACCCGGCTATGATGATTATCTTTACACCCGGGATGGAAGTATTAAAATAGATGGTGAAGGCCGCCTGGTGACTGGAGACGGCTACTATTTTGTGGGAGTAGATGAACTGGATCCAGAAGCCTATGACATAAACATAGAGAGTAATGGCATGGTAACCTTCAAACTGCCCGGTGAGGAAGAAATCCAAGAGGCTGGACAGTTGGAACTGGCCACTTTTGTAAACCCAGCCGGTCTGGAAAAACTCGGTAGGAATTTCTATCAGGTGACAGTCAACTCGGGGGATCCTATGGATTGGGATCCAGAAGAAGACCAGTCCATTAGCCTGATGTCCGGATATGTGGAAGCTTCTAACGTGCAGATCGTAGAAGAAATGGTCAATTTAATTACTGCCCAAAGAGCCTATGAAATGAACTCCAAGGTTATCCAATCATCCGATGAAATGTTGCAAACAGCCACCAACCTGCGCAGATAAGGAGGAGTAAATCTTGAAAATTGGCGAAACCACTTATCTCAAGCAGATGCAAACCTTGAATGATGTACTCAAGCCCGAGCTTCCAGATAGTGCCGATAAGGGCTTTAATAGTATTTTAAAAACGGCTATAGAGAGTGAAGATCAGAAACGGCTCTATCAAGCCTGCCAGGATTTGGAAGGTGTGTTTTTGACCAAAGTCTTTCAATCCATGCGGCAGACTATATCCCGTAGCGACTTGATGGGATCCAGTTTTGCTATGGATACATTCGAATCGATGCTATATGACCAGTATGCACTAATGGCTAGTCAAACCAAAGCATTGGGAATTGCCGATCTTATCTACCAACAGTTGAATGAGCAGTTATCAACTACCTCACCATTCCAAAGCTCAGTTGATGACAAGCCCTCTCCCAGGAGGGCTTGATCAAAATCATTGCCACGATCACACCAAACGCAGATTTTTCATAACCAAGCAAAGTTTCATGTCCACGATTAACCAATTAGAGCAAAATGTAGTAATACTTACGTTATCGGGAGGATTTAGTGATAGTATTTGATTACATCTTCA
Source organism: Syntrophomonas sp. UBA1376 (assembly GCA_002305535.1). Classification (GTDB taxonomy): domain Bacteria; phylum Bacillota; class Syntrophomonadia; order Syntrophomonadales; family Syntrophomonadaceae; genus DTU018. The sequence goes on along the minus strand of DBRE01000027.1, from coordinate 4,295 downwards.
TCGATAAAATTACATTGTTGCTGGTGTTCGGACTGTCATTGCTAATTATCAGCTTTTCTTTTGCCTTTAATGAGAAAGAAGACATCCTACGCAACATTGCTGTCGCCTTCTTCTTTCCCTTAATTATGAGTATCGCCTACTTCTTAGTTCCTGCCGATTATGAATTAGCCTTGGTTCATTTAACGGTAGCCTGTCTGCCCCCACTTATGCTGGCCTTTATCTGGAGATTTCATAATTTCAGTTACTTCACTTTTATTGTAATGCAAATTATTTTGGCGTCATTGATCCTGTGGTTAATGCAGACTCCTCAATTAAGTAGCTGGGTGCTTAGATGGGATCATTTCTTTGTCTTAGCGACCTTACTGGTGTCAGTTGGATCAGTCATACATATGTGGAAGAATAACACTTCTTATTGGCTGATAGGTTCCTTATTAGCATTTATAAGTACTCAAGTCGCCTTGATGACGAATCAGCCTTTATTATACTCTGTGGCAATTTCATTGGCTTTTGGGCTGTTTTTTACATTTATCCTGAAGAAGTTGCAACAAGAATTAACACATATTATTCAAAAGGCTGATGTTGGTAGCAGTCAATGGGATCGAACCGTTCGCCAGGAAGTGATGATGAGGACTCTGGAAATCGAAAGAGTCAATCGTCACCTGGCAGAAAGTATCCGGACTGACCCTTTGACCGGCCTTCTTAACAAGAAAGCGATAGTCGAGGAAATAAAACTGTCCATAGATCAGTGCCGTAATTCTAGCTTCACGCTTATATTATTTGATATTGATGACTTTAAGTCCATAAATGATCAGCAGGGCCATCTGGCTGGGGACAGGATTCTTAGTCAGGTAGCAGGTATAGCCTTATCCAGCATTCGAAATCGTGACCGGGTGGGACGGTATGGCGGTGATGAGTTTATAATACTTCTGCCAAATACCAGTCTCAAGGATGCCTATTATGTAGGCAAAAGATTATTAGAAAGAGCTGCCAAAGATCTCTCCTGTACACTTTCACTAGGTATAGCGGTATATCCGGTAGACGGCCAAACTGCGGACGACTTGATCAGCCGTGCTGACCAAGGATTATATGAAGCCAAACACCAAGGTAAGAATTGCATGGCCTATAACGGAGGCGCCCAATAGGTTGAGTTGTTCACTTGTCGGCCAGTGATTTTTGATAAGCTTTCCATCCCGGACACCATTTAGTGTGCCATAACCATAATCTGGCACTAAATGTACCGGGATTCGCTTGAGATTTTTTACGCCATTGGCAGTTTTCACATGGATGCATATTCATCCCTCCTAGTCTAACACTAACTTATCATAAAGCTTTGATCGTTAGAATAAGAAACTTTGCATTATTATAGAAGAAGCCCACAGACTATATGAAATCTGTGGGCTTCTTCAGGGAATAGACAGCATGTTATGCCTTTATTAACAAGGTTTTACCTAAGAATGTTATTCGCAATAACCACTCTCTGAATTTCGCTAGTTCCCTCATAGATTTCTGTAATTTTCGCGTCACGCATCATTCTTTCCACCGGATATTCGCGAGTGTAACCGTAGCCGCCTAAAATCTGAACCGCCTGATTAGCAGCCCAATTAGCGGTTTCCGAAGCCTTTAGCTTGGCCATGGCAGCATCAAGCGAGAAAGGCATATCATTACTTTTCTTCCAGGCAGCAAGGTATGTTAACAGACGGGAAGACTGGATTTCCAGAGCCATATCGGCCAGTTTGAATTGAATCGCCTGCAAAGAAGATATGGGCTTACCAAACTGAACCCTCTGTTTAGCATAGTCGCGAGCATATTCATAGGCCCCCTGGGCAATACCAACTGACTGAGCAGCGATACCAATACGACCACCATCAAGGGTCTGCATCGCCATCTTAAATCCATCGCCTTCTTTGCCTAACAGGTTGTCCTTAGGAATGCGACAGTTTTCAAAAACCAAATCACAGTTTTGGGTACCCCTTAATCCCATCTTGCGCTCAAATTTACCAAAGCTAAAGCCAGGTGTACCTTTTTCAACAATAAAGGTACTGAAGGCTTTACTCTTCAATTCTTTCGAACCAGTACGAGCAAATACCACGTAAGTATCGGCTGCTTCAGCATTAGTAATAAAAATCTTGCGACCGTTCAATACCCACTCATCGCCATCCAATTCAGCTTTAGTTGTCATGCCCAGAGCGTCGCTACCGGCATTAGCCTCTGTTAAACCGAAAGCGGCTTGTTTTTTTCCTTCTACTATGTCAATCAAAAACTTTTGCTTCTGTTCTTCTGTGCCCCAGTTCCAAATCGGCCATACTCCCAGGCTGACATGGGCTGAGAGAGTATCAGCAGCAGAGGGGTCAACTCTTCCCAGTTCTTCTACCGCAATAGCGTAAGCGATGTAGTCAAAACCAGCCCCCCCATATTCGGGTTCAAAAGGAATGCCTGTTAAACCTAGTTCAGCCATCTGAGCAAAAACCTCTGGGTCAAAATACTCTTGCTCGTCGCGTTCGGCCACTTTAGGAGCCAGTACTCCCTCAGCAAAATCTCGTACAGACTGCCTAATCATCTCATGTTCTTCACTCAGTTTGAAATCCATTACTGTCATCTCCCTTTCTTCTATTAATAAATAACTAGTGTGACTCTTTGAGTAGCAAATTCTCATTGATCGTTAGTCAAGTCAAATATAAAGAATATACTGATAATAAATATGCAATGCAACAATCATGCCATTCAATGGTTTACCTGCCCATCACCTTGCTAAAAAGCCTGAGAATAGGGATATTAGATGAGATACGAAATGAAATATGGGGTACCCAAGTGGTCGCGGTAGCAGCCAAATTAAAACATTTTTGGTTCAGGTGATCAATAACTGTATCACTATTAAATTGTAAATAGTATGTTTAATGCCTCAAACGGTTTGAACCATAAGTTTTATATTAATGATAGGTTTTTCCACCCTAGCCACCATCTATCCAGATTATGATGGAATAAACCAAACTGCACTATGATTTACCTTTATAAATAATTTGCCCAATTGTTGCCCAATAAACCTATCGATGCATACGAGCATCATTAAAAGACCAATTGATTCACAAATAGGTCGTTTTTTCATTATCAATAGTCCAAGCCACATAAATAACATTTCCAAAACTATTGATTCACATCCACACCTTGTGTACTTAGTTAATTATAACATTTAAGAGGTTCATTATTCATGTAAAGTTTGCTTGACATTGTTGGGATTTCGGATTATTCTAGTGTAAAGCTAGCTTTACAATAATGGAAATAAGGCGGTGAAATAATGCCGAATCGCCTACGCGAAATGCGGGAAAGAACAGGGTTAACTCAGGAAGAACTGGCTGCCCGGGTGGGTGTTTCCAGGCAGACCATCATTTCTTTAGAGAAGGGGAAATACAACCCCTCAATTACTCTGGCTTATAGTTTGGCGAAAGTGTTTAGCATGAGTATTGAAGATCTTTTTCTTCTCGATGAAAGGAAGGTTGAAGATGAATAGCAAAAACACCCAGTGTATAAAATGGCTATCATTGGTGTTAGTTGCGGGAATTGCCATCTGGCAGATCGTCAGCGGCAATAGTTCCTTCGGCACTGGCTTGCTGGTTGGTGTGGTAGTAGCAGCAGGTTCCTTGGAAATAAGGCAGCGCCGCATCAGTGATATGCAGAAAAAAGGTATGAACCCTTATGATGAACGCGCTTGGTCCTTAGCCGGTATGGCTGCCTACGTATCTGTTAGAATTTTTGTAATTTCCATAGCAGTAATTGTATTGATCGGCTCCATCTGGGGCCCGCAAGTCCAGGTAAATCCTTACAACCTATTGGGATTGTGCCTGTGCGCATTACTGGGATTATATGTTGGCAGCTATTATTACTACAACCGCAAATTTTAGTCTTCAATAATTGATTATCTATCTTTATACGGATAATGATAGTACTCTAGATATGGGGCCCCTGGTCTTACACGAGTCTGTAATACTTTGGCACAGGAGATCATTATGAGAAACACTTCCTACGTCAGATATGTAGAATTGATACGTGATCGGATCGATTCTTTTTCCGATTACCCGTTTTGTCTACCAGCAGTAAAAACCTTAGACATTCTCCCTCTTCACCCTAATGTCACCTTTTTGGTCGGTGAAAACGGTACCGGAAAGTCGACTTTATTAGAAGCCATAGCCATTTGCTGGGGGTTCAACCCTGAAGGCGGCACCAATAACTTTCGCTTTTCAAGTCATGCTTCTCATTCAGACTTATGGAAATATATAAGATTAGTAAGAGAGGCTCAACGG
>DBRE01000080.1:3932-5551 GCA_002305535.1 Syntrophomonas sp. UBA1376 | reverse complement strand
TTATGTCTTTGTAAAGTTTCCAGGAGTTTTATTGCATCTTCTTCATCCTCAAAAATAGTCTGCCTGTTAGACCCTCTCAAGACAATATGATATATTCCGTTTTCGCTTTGTTTGTTAACCTTACTCCTTACAAATTGGCACATCGTTTAACAAATTTGTAACATAACCGTCCTGTGATTTTTCCGTTCTCACCAAGTGCTATAATCTAAATCAAAACGACGAAATCTTGTAGCTAACGAGAAAATTCACTGTGAGGTGATTGTATGGCAGGCACCGTATTGCTGGTGGAAGACGATACCCGTATGCGGGAATTGGTTAGTGATTATTTTGAAGCAGACGGGTTTACGGTTCTGGAGGCAGCTAATGGCGAAAAGGCCTTGGAGATCATTAAAAACAAACATGTGGATCTGTTGATCCTGGACATAATGCTGCCGCGCATAGATGGTTGGACGGTATGCCGTACTACTCGTTCCCTGTCCAATATACCGATCATTATTTTGACCGCACGTGCCCATGAAGAGGATCGTTTGATGGGGTTTGAACTGGGAGCTGATGACTATGTCACTAAGCCATTTAGTCCCCGGGAACTACTGGCTCGCTCCCAGGCGGTGTTGAGACGCAGCAGGCAACAGGGGGAATCTGAACTTACCATTTGGCATAGCGGACCTTTGAAAATCGATCGAGTTTCTCATGAAGTATATATTAATGATGGCAGTGTATATTTATCGGCTAAGGAATATGACCTTTTGCTTTATCTCATGGCAAATGCCAATATGGTTTTATCGCGGGAACAGCTTTTGCAGGGAGTCTGGGGTTACAACTATTATGGTAATCTGCGTACTGTGGATACTCATATCAACCGGCTGCGCGACAAACTGGGTGAGTATTCCGACTTGATTCAAACAGTGCGCGGATATGGATACAAATTCGTAAACTGCTATTCTCAACAGAAAAAACCGCCTAAACAACACGAGGTGAACCATGAATAATAAACTGATCACCTACTTGCTGGAAAACAACCTCGAGCACAACAATTACCGGGTGTTGCAGACCATATTTATTTTGGTGGTTTTGATTATTCCAGTGACCTCTTTCATGAAACTGCGCAACTGGACCAGTGAGGCTTTGACTTTTCAAAAAATACTCCTGGTAACTATACTCTGTATGTTGCTGCTGATACTCTTATTTTTCGTGGTAAGAAAATTTGGCAAACTTGACTGGAGCAAATGGCTGGTGATAACTGCTATCTTTGGTATGCTGGTCAGTTTCCGCAGCATCGCTTACAATTCCGTCGAAACCCATGCTCTTTTTTATTTAGTAATCGTCCTGTCAGTGTTTTATTTTGACTTTAAATTGGTATTGTACACGACAGCTCTGTGTATTGCCGGTGACTATATACTGGTAATGTATTTTCCTTCCCCATCTCCCGACGGCGGAGCGGTCGGTCAGGGCATCCGCTACCTAAATTACCTGTGGTCAGGACTGGCTGCTGCTATTGGTACCAGTGCCGCACGGCAGCTTCTGGAATTATCAACCCAGTTAAAAATGAGCAATGAAATGCTCCAGCGGGACATAGAAAAGGAACAGCAATTGGAAAGGATCCTCAAGGAATTTATTGC
>DBRE01000080.1:0-3906 GCA_002305535.1 Syntrophomonas sp. UBA1376 | reverse complement strand
CAATATTTGGACGTTATCCTTGATGAAACGGATAACATGGAAAAATTGATTACCAATATGCTGAACCTATCCGAGTTGGAAAACGGCTCGGTTCACCTGCATTGGAAGATATTTGACCTAAACCGACTTACCGAAAAAGTTCTGAATCGTTTGGAAGCAAAATTAGCCGAAAAGAATTTGGAGATAGAAAAATCGGCAGTTATGCCCATCATGGTACACGGTGATGAGGCTAAAATCGAAATATGTTTGCTGAATTTGATAAGCAATGCCATCCAGCAAAGTGTTGCGGGAGGAAAGATTTACATTAATTATAACTGTACCAATGAAAAGGTGGAATTCTCCATCGAAAATGAGGGATTACCTATCCAGGAAGATGACTTGGATAGTATATGGCAGCCTTTTTATAGGGCTGAAAAATCCCGTAGTAAAGAATATGGGGGAACTGGTCTTGGACTGACCATAACCCAGCAAATTCTGGAATTACATCACACCACCTGCCAAGTAGAGAACACAAACCGGGGAGTGCGGTTCTTCTTTACCATCCAAAACGGTCTATCCCCGGATAACAGCGTAACTGAATATCTTGGCTCCAGTTCCTCTTAACTCACTGTCCGCCATCTATTTTAAGAGAAAGTTTTTAGGAGACAATCTAACCGCTCCAACATAAACAAAGAGTACTGAGATGTGTTGATCACACCTCAGTACTCTTCCATCACCTACACAACATCTATTCTGCCAGAGCTTTAATTGCCTGATATCCTTTCAGGTCAGTATACAGTTCTTCCAGATATGGATTCTTCTTGGTCTTGGCTATTTTGTAGATCATGTAAATAATCAAAGCTACATTAGATATTAACGCCAGGAAGCTGACTATGAAATATATGGTGGGATCATAGCTCGAATTAACTGCGTATTTACCGGTATCAATAAATGCCGGGAAGGTCTGCGCAAACATGCACCATAAGGCCAGGGTATGGGCGCGATGCTGTAGCCAGGCTCCTTTACCAACCGTAAAGGCGCAAAGGGTTGGAGCCAATAGCAAGGCAAAACCGCAATACCAGGAATGGCCCGGCAGACAGTTATAAGTGTAGGCAAAATTCCAAAGGTCATAAGATATTATCCAAAACCACAGCATATCCGGCCACAACATATCTCTGCTGCCGTCTTTGGCGGTCACTCTCTTAATGACGATCCCCATAGCACCGGTAATGGCGATCATGTTCAAAATTCCGGCAATACCATTCATATAATTCCAGGGGCCTCCCAGAACGAACATAGCTCCATCGGTTAATACTCCGCCGCCCCAATAGTTCATACCAATTTCAAAATCACGAATAACAGCCTCTAAAATGTTAATAGAGAGAATTATCGGCGGGAACCATAATGCCCATTTCTTGTCAGCCAGCCGCCACTCTTCGCCAGTCTTCTTATTGGTCATTTTAACGTGCCTAATTAACCAGAAACCCAGGCATCCGGCTGTGGATGAATAGACCTTGGCCAAATGAAACCAGTCAGTATAGGTAGTATCTTTCAACACCGTAAACCACAATGCCGAAAGAATTATGGGAAGAATAAAGAAGGCAAAAAAGCCCATCCACTTCCATCGGCGGGTTATCTCGTTAAGTCCAAACAGGGCAGCAAAAACGAGTACCCAGACCCCCCATACAGCTAGTGCCGAGACACCTTCTGAAAAAACAAACATACTCTTACCCTCCTCAAATCGTGCACTTTCCATGCCTTGAGTAGTGAAATACAGATACTTTGGTGAGAGTCGCGACTTCTCTGTATTGCGTTCAGTTACCTTTTGCGCAAAGTTGATACCCTGATGATAGAACGGCAATTTTACAAAATGATAAAGATTGTTTAACAAAAATGTGACATTGCATTTGCGGCTGACCTGGAACCAGGGAATATAATTCCAGGAGTATGCTGGTATATAAACGCTAAACTAAAACAGAACTAAAGAGGTGAAATATAGTGCCCCCCGTTGTCAAGACACATTGCAGATATAAATAAGCTAATGTGTCCCTCCTTTGCTAAATGAGAGTTTTGCATAATTAACTTTTCCTAGATTATCATGGTATTTTTTAGAATGTCATCCTGAGCCGTAGCGAAGGATCTAGGGCATTTATAAGACTCTTCGCTATCGCTCAGAGTGACAATATTGAAGGATTTGTTGAATTATGCAAAATCCTCAACTAAGAGAACTATGATAAACGTTCGTCTGTCTCGCCTCCACCCTGCTATAACTTGCTTATCTTGCGGAGGAATGGGCTATACTAGCATAGAAGGAAGAGCTATAGAAAAACATTCCAGTTAGTAAGGAGGATGAATTGTGGAAACCAGAAAACGTGAAGATATCCCAGAAGAATATAGGTGGCAGTTGGAGGATATATACCAAAACCAAGATGAATGGGAAAAAGATTTCAGCCGTGTGCAGGAATTGATAAACCATATAGGAACCTATCAGGGAGGGGTAGGGGAATCAGCTTCTGGGCTGAAGCAGGTTATTGAAATACTTAACGAAATGCAGTGCAAAGGTGACAATCTCTATGTTTATTCCCGTATGCGTCGGGATGAGGACAACTCCAATGCCCAGTATCAGACTCTGTTTGACCGGGCGGAAGGCCTGGGTGTGCAGGCTAATGCCGCAGTAGCCTTCGTGGTGCCGGAACTACTAACTATGACCCGGGAACAGGTCAAGGAATATGAAGAGACTGAACCGGAATTAGCGGTTTATGCTCACTATTTTGATGAACTGTTTCGCCAGAAAGAGCACATCCTGAGTGAGAAAGAAGAACGGCTGCTGGCTATGTCAGCCGATCTGTCTTCGGCATCCAACAATATTTTTACTATGCTGAATAATGCTGATATCAAATTCCCCCATATACGAGACGAAAATGGGCAGGAAGTGGAACTGACCAAGGGACGCTATGGGCGGTTCATGGAAAGTCGGGATCGGCGGGTGCGCCAAGAAGCTTATGAAGGGCTATATTCTACCTATAAAGGCTTAAGCAATACCCTGGCTGCTACTTTAAGTTCCAGTGTAAAAAGAGATATCTTTTATGCCCGCGCCCGCAACTACCCGTCTGCACTGCATGCTGCCCTGGATCAGGATAATGTACCCGTAGATGTTTATGATCAACTGATAAAGAGTGTTCATGGCCATCTGGACAGTATGTATCGCTATATGAAAATAAGAAAGAAAATGCTGCAGGTCGACCCTCTGTATATGTACGATATTTATGTCCCCCTGGTAAGGGAGTTCGATATGAAGGTTCCCTATGAAGAGGCCAAAGAAATAACCCTAAAGGGACTGAAGCCCTTGGGAGATGAATACCTATCAGTTCTGCGTCAGGGGTACGAAAGACGCTGGATAGATGTTTATGAAAACCAGGGCAAAACCAGCGGTGCCTACTCCTGGGGAACTTATAACACTCATCCTTATGTGTTGATGAACTATGATGACAAGCTTGATGATCTCTTCACCCTGGCTCATGAAATGGGTCATTCCCTGCACAGCTATTACTCCAATCAAACTCAGCCTTATGTCTATAGCTCGTACAGTATATTTGTGGCGGAAGTTGCTTCTACAGTAAACGAATCACTCTTGATCGACCATTTGCTTAAAAACACCAATGATCCCCAGGAGAAAATGTATTTGTTAAATCATTACCTGGAACAGTTCCGCGGAACCGTTTTCCGGCAGACTATGTTCGCTGAATTTGAAAAGCTCACCCATGAACGGGTGGAAGCTGGAGATGCCCTGACTCCCGAGGCTCTGGGGGAACTATATCGGGAATTAAATAAGAAATATTATGGGCCGGATGTGGTTATGGACGACAATATCTGTGTGGAATGGGCGCGTATTCCCCATTTCTATTCGGCTTTTTACGTCTATAAATA